>CAYYNG010000311.1:0-3306 GCA_964472435.1 uncultured Hyphomonadaceae bacterium
CGTTCCATGAACTCGCCAGCAATGGCTTCTTCTGTCGCAAGCGCGGCGGATTTATCAGACCGAAGTGCCGCCTGGGTCTCGAGCAGCAGCGCAAACGCCGGGTCGAGCCGACCGGACGCGTAGTGGCTGTAGAGTTCGCCAAAGGCGGTCTGAGGCGTCATCGTCATTAATAGTCGGCGGTCCCTGTCATCGTTGGTGTACGATATTGATCGAAGCCCGTTAGCGTCAAGCAAAGGCTGTTGAATGTGAGCCCTCGGCCTTACTCTTGGTCCAGCCGCCCTCGAAGTCGATTAAACGCCAGCCGAATGCGCGACTTCACGGTGCCGAGCGGCAAGTCGAACGCTTTGGCGATCTCGGAATGGGAGAGCCCGTCGTAAAACGCGGCTTGGAGCAATACGAGCTGTTCTTCCGGCAGCCGCGCGAGTTCGGCGCGCACGGAGTCCTCCACTTGCGAGCGGGTGACGATCGCGTCCGGCGCCTCGATTTCGGGCGGACGCAAAAGCGGCTCGTTGGGTTCGAGGTCCGGTTTGGCCGAACGGCGATGCGCGTCAATCCGGCGGTTGCGTGCAATGCGAAAAATCCATGTCGAGACAGACGCTTGCTTGCGGTCGTACTGGCCGGCCTTCCGCCACACCGAAACCATCACCTCCTGCGCGATCTCTTCGGCGCCGGAGGGGTCGGAGCCAAGTCGCATGAGGTAGCTCTTCAGCCGCGGTGCGAAATACTCGAACAGCTCGGTGAAGGCCTGGCGCGACTTCTGGCGCGCGATCGCCTCCACGCAATCAGCAAACCGCGATCGCTGATCAGTCTCATTGTCGGGGGTGCTTGTGTCGGCCAAAGCGGCGCGCTCCACGCGTCTAAGACACACATCTAGCCCAAGACCGGCCCGGAAAGCAACCGTTACGCGTGTAAAGGATAAGTATTACACCTGAAATTACCGCCATGTTTTGGCCTTAACCTCATATCAGGACAGGGCGTGACATCCCCCATATGCGCCGCCCGCCAAGTTGGATCACATCCATGGTCTTTTCCGCCGTTCGTACCTTCCCACTCGTCACCGCTCTCGTTGCCGCGACGGCGGTTGCCGGGACCGCTGTCGCAGCGCCGACCGCCATCGGACGGTTTCGGGACTGGACCGTCTATACAGAAGACATCAACGGCGAACGGCTCTGTTTCGCAGCGACCGAAGCGACGGATAAAGCGCCCAGCTCCGCCGACCATGGCGAGGTGTGGTTCTATGTCACAAGCTGGCGCTCGGGCGCGGCACGCAACCAACCGAGCCTTCGGGTCGGCTATGAGCTACGCGCCGATCTCCCCTCTGAGGCGCGCGTGGGCCGGGCGACCTGGCCGCTCTTCAACCAAGATCGCGAGGCGTTCGCCCGGGACGATGACGATCCGGCGCTGGTGCGCGCATTAAAACGCGGCTCGGAGCTGCGGATCGAGGCGGTCTCGGCGCGGAATACGCCGGTCGCCTACCATTTCTCTCTCTCTGGCTCCTCCGACGCGATCGACCGAGCCGCGGCAGCCTGCCGGTAGCTTCATCTCAAACGCGTGGAGGGTTCTAGCGGTGGGCGGCCGTTGCTAGGGTCTCGTTAAGTCCCGAAGGCGTCGATGCCGGCGAAAATGGCTCTTACCAGATTTCGGTCGTCCTCGCTGAGTTCTGGGCGCCAGACGTCGAAGATCAAGACCGATCTGGCGGCCCGGCTGCCATTCCTGGCCTCATGTTCGATTGAGTCGTCGAAGATCAACAGTTCACCGTCTCGCCAGCTCCGGGTTTGGTTCCCCACGCGCAGCGTGCATTCGCCGGGCAAAACAAGAGGCAAGTGGCAGATCAATCGCGTATTGGTCAGGCCATTGTGCGGCGGGATGTGCGCGCCTGGCAGCAATCGGGAAAAGAGAGCGCTCGGCGATTGGTTGATGACGTCGGGAATGGGTGCTTGCGCAAGCGCCGCCATGGTTTCCGGCGCCCGATCGATATTGTCCTCGAACCGTTCCCCGTTTCGGATCAAGTGAATGGCTGACCAGTCGCGATTATCGGTTAAGGCATGCTGGCGCAGATGCGGCTCCCGACCGTCGCTAGCCACGTAGGCTGCGAACCGGTCCTCCTGCTCGGCGAGGGCCGCGAACTCCGTTTTAATCGCCTCGCTGCTGGCTTCTATGCTTTCGGTCCAGTCGAATTCGTCGCGGTCGTAAAACTGCCGCTGCGGCAGCTCAGGGAAATAGAAGCGAAACGGCTGTTGGTGATAAACCTGTTTGCGGCCGAAGATCAGGTCGAGCGTCTGGCCCGAGCGCGTGCCCTCTCGGCCAATGTCGCTTCCGAGGCGGTTGCGAACATGCTTGCGCAAATAGGCTTCATAGAGCCCCCGCGCAGCGTTGCACTCGGCTTGCGCGCGTTGCAACTCGGCGCGGGTGTTGGGGTCGAGATCGCCGTTGGGCGGGACGGCCTGAAGCGCCGCCATATACGCCGAGACGGCTTGGCGCTGCTTGCCAAGCCCCTTCAGCGCATCGCCCCGGATCACGAGTGCAATCGGCTGGCTCTTATCCTGCGTTAGGAAGCGGTCGATGGCGTTGAGGCAAACCTCATAGTCACCCAACGCGCGAGAGGCGATGGCCAGCCCCATGCAGATGCGGGGGTCGGCTGTATCCCCAGTGTCGGCGGTCTTGAAGGCGGCGAGTGCATCCGAAGTGCGCGCTTCCCGCAGGGCTTTTTGGCCTTGGGCGAGCGCCAGTTCTATCGCATCGGTCAGCATGGAGCGCATGCTGCACACTCCGGGCGGTGGCGCAAGGCGTCGACCTGACGGGTGTCATTCTCCCTAGCGCCGACGTGTGATAAGCCCGCGCCGATGAAGTTTGAACTCGATCTCTCCCGCCAACCCATGGCGCCGGCGGCAACAGCGCAGCCTTCGCTCGCCGGGCTTTCCCTAAACGCACTGCAAGCTGCGCTGGAGGCGTACGGCCTCGAGACCAAGCCCGCCCGTATGCGGGCGAAGCAGTTGCGGCGGTGGCTCCATCATTTCGGCGCGCGAGATTTTTCAGGCATGACCGATATCGGCAAGGAGCTGCGCGCTAACCTGGCCGAAGCCTTCTCGCTGGACCGGCCGGAGATCGCCGAACACCAGGTCTCGACCGACGGCACGCAGAAATGGCTCGTCCGCTTCGGCCCGAACATCGAAGGCGAAACGGTGTTTATTCCCGACGTCGCCAAGTCCGGCGCGCTCTGCGTCTCGAGCCAGGTCGGCTGCACGCTCAATTGCACCTTCTGCCACACCGGCACCCAGCGGCTGGTGCGGAACCTCACGGCGCAAG
>CAYYNG010000312.1:0-3293 GCA_964472435.1 uncultured Hyphomonadaceae bacterium
GAAGGCAGTGCTCTCCCGCTGAGCTAATCGCCCGACCAGAGCGCTGGTCGTTAAGACCGGCGCGCCGGATCGTCAAGCGCTGATCCGTCGGTTAATGTTTCTTTAATGCAAGGGCGGGTATCAGGTCTGCATTTATGCGGATTTAGTAAAAATCAATATGACTGTGACAGTGTTACTCAAATGATGGTTTGCGATCGCCCCGTGCGATTCCACAGTTTAATCAACGGTCAAGCCGAGGTCGGCGCCGGTGTAGCGAACGTGATCGCTTTCTGAATAAATATTCACTCTGAACGCATGTTCATTATCGGGTTTCGCGTCACCTCGCGGAAATTTGAGGTGTTGCGATCCCGCGTTCGCTGCGTCATCTATGTGTCACAAACGATGGGTCGTTAAGCAACCCACACCGGAAGGACTAGGTCGGCGCCGGAGTTACTCCGGCGTTTCGCGTTCAAACGTAACGAACCTGGAGAAATGATGATGGCGAATGACTGGTGCACCGAGGAAGGTGCCAAACGCTTGAAGTCGAAGATTGAAGAATACTGGGCGGAGCGCGGCTATGCTGTCGATATCAACCTTGTAGACGCTGGCTTCATTGCCGCGATGCGGTCGGCGCGAACGGACGTTCGCAGCGACATGACGAACGGCATGCCGCGTCGGCGCGCCGTATCGGAAGGCCGGTCGGTGCGCCGCGCCGCTTCAAGCCTGATGGCCGACGCTAGCGAGGCCGCCTAGCCAAGCCGGCTAAATCATAAACCAAGTCGGGTAGAGCCGCGTAGCTCGGAGCGACGGCGTCGATTTCGGCGTCGTCGCTTGGCTTCGGGCCGTATCCAAACGGCGTATAGACGAACCGCATGCGGGCCGCGTTGGCCGCGCCAGCGTCGGTCTGGCTGTCCCCGACCATAATGGCCATGCTGGGAACGCCGTTTGCGCGTTCCAACGTCGTGAGAAGGTGGCGGGGGTCGGGTTTTCGAGCTGGCGCGGCGTCGGCTCCGACGATTGCGGCGAAGCGGTTCGCGACGCCAAGGGTTGATAACAATGTTTCAGCGAGGCGCTGGGTCTTGTTTGTGCAAACCGCAAGTGTCGCGCCGGCCCGGCAAAGGTCGTTCAGTGCATCTAAACAGCCCGGATAGAGGACGCTCTCGTCGGCGATATGCGCAATGTAATGATCGATGAAATCGGCCCACAACGCCTCCAAGCCGATCTCTTCCATCTCGACGCCCCGAAGCGCGAAGCCCTTGCGCATCATGGCTTTGGCCCCCTGGCCGATAAGGCCTCGGACTTCCGTCAGTGCGACGGGCGCGAGCCCCTGTGTCGCGAGTATCTGATTGAGCGCGCCGAGCAGGTCCGGTGCGGTGTCGACCAAAGTTCCATCGAGGTCGAAAACCACGGTCCAGCCCGCCAGAGGTGTGCCCGATCCCGGCAATGTCACGCTTCAGCCCTCGCCTCGCTGCTCGACTTGGTTTAGGCCCTCGCAGCGAAGAAGGCGAGGAAAGGACTGCCATGGGCGGACGCGCGGCGGTGATTTTGGCGGCGGGCCAAGGCGTCCGCATGAAGTCTTCGACGCCGAAGGTGCTGCACAAGGTCGGCGGCAAGGCGATGTTGGATTGGTCGATCGATCTCGCCCTCGAGCTTGGCTGTGAACGCATCGTCGTCGTCGCTTCGCCGGCGGGAGATGCGGTGCGCGCCCATGCGGAGGCCGCCCTGGGGCCAGGCGGTGTCGCGATCCAAGATCCCCCCCTCGGCACTGCGCACGCGGTCCGCGCAGCCGAAGGCGCGCTTGCCGGGTTCGATGGCGACGTCGTGGTGCTCTATGGCGACACGCCGCTGATCCCCGCCGCCGCCGTCGAAGGCCTTTTCCGAGCCCTCGCCGGCGGCTCGGCGGTGGGGGTGCTCGGCTTTGAAGCGAGCGATCCCGGCGCCTATGGCCGGCTGATCGTCTCCCCCGGCGGCGCTTTGGAGCGAATCGTAGAGGCGCGGGAGGCGAGCCCCGACGAGCTTGCGGTTCGGCTGTGCAATTCCGGGGTGATGGCGGCCGCCGCCGACCGGATGTTCCGGCTCCTTGCAAAGGTTGGGAACAACAACGCAAAAGGCGAATACTACCTTACCGACCTTGTCGGCCTCGCGCGCGCCGAGGGGGGGGACGCCCGGGCGGCGCTCTGTAACGAGGCCGACGTCCTCGGCGTAAACTCGCGCGCCGAACTCGCCGCGGCGGAGGCGGCTTTTCAAGTCCGGCGCCGATCTGAAGCGCTGGCGGCCGGCGTCACCATGATCGCGCCCGAAACGGTGTTCTTCAGCCACGACACCACCCTCGCCGCCGATATTGTGATCGAGCCGAATGTCGTTTTCGGCCCCGGCGTGTCGATCGGGCCGGGCGCGCTGATCCGGGGGTTCTGCCACATCGAAGAGGCCGATATCGGTCCCGACGCCGATCTCGGGCCCTTCACCCGCATCCGCGGCGGCTCCACACTTCGGGAACGCGCGCGGGTCGGCGCCTTCGTGGAGATGAAAGCCTCTGATTTCGGCGCCGGGGCGAAGGCCAATCACCTCGCTTATCTCGGCGACGGCCTTGTCGGCGCGGGTGTGAATATTGGCGCCGGCGTGATCTTCTGCAACTATGACGGGTTCGATAAGCACCGAACCGTGATCGATACGGGCGCCTTTATCGGCTCGAACAGCGCGCTGGTCGCGCCGGTCTCTATCGGCGCTGGCGGCTATGTCGGGTCGGGCAGCGTGATCACGGAGGACGTCGCCCCAAACGCCCTTGGGCTGGGACGGGCGCGGCAGGTCGAACGGCCCGGCTGGGCCAAGGCGTATCGTGAGAAGAGGTCGACGGACGGAGCGGACTGATCGAATGGCCTACGAGCGCGAGAAGGAGAACGCCGCCGCTGCGGCGTTGGAGTTTGTCGAGGATGGCATGACCATCGGCCTCGGCACGGGCTCCACCGCGAAATTCTTCGTCGAGCTGCTCGCCGATGAGGTGGCCGACGGCATGATTTTGCGCTGCGTGCCGACAAGCGAGGAGACGCGCCGCCTGGCGGAGGCCCATGGGGTGCCGCTCGTATCGATCGAACAGGTCGAGCGGATCCACCTCACCGTCGACGGCGCCGATGAAGTCGACCCCGACGGCCGGCTGATCAAAGGCGGCGGCGGCGCGCTCCTGCGGGAGAAGATCATCGCCGCAGCGAGCGATCACATGATCGTGATCGCCGATCCGTCGAAACAGGTGGAGCGGCTCGGGGCCTTCCCGCTGCCGATCGAGGTGACGCCCTTCGGGTTCACCATCACGGCGAAGC
>CAYYNG010000313.1:0-3290 GCA_964472435.1 uncultured Hyphomonadaceae bacterium
GAGGCCCGCGCGGCGGAAGCGGCCGTCGCCGCTGAAGCAGCCGAGGCGGCAGCCGCCGTCGCCGGAAAGGCCGCGGTCGAGGCCGCCGAGGCCGCGGCTGAGGCGGCCGAGGCCGCCGTGCCGACCTCAAGCGTTTTCATCCCGGCGGAAACGCTGGTCGTCTGCCGAGGCCTGCGCGGCCGGAACGCGCCGCCAACGAATGGCGACCGCGAAGTGATCGGGTTCAAACCCTTCGTAAACGTCCAAGGCCAGGTCGCCCTGCTTGCAAATCCGGCGCGGGGCGCCTGCCTGACCTCGGGCTTCGGGCCCCGCGGCGGGCGCACTCACAAGGGCATCGACTATCAGGCGCGCCCGGCCGACACCGTGCACGCGGCGGGCGACGGGATCGTGCGCGAAGCCGGCTATCGCAACGATTACGGCAATTATTTCGTGATCGACCACGGATCCGGGGTCTTCACCCGCTACGCCCACCTCGCCAATCGCGCCGCAGGCCTGACGCCCGGCGCCAAAGTCGCCTTCGGACAAACCCTCGGTGTGATGGGGGACTCGGCGGGCTTCCGCATTCCCTTGCACCTGCATTATGAAATTCTAGTTGGAAACTATGACACGCCCAAGCGGTCGTTCGGCCTGCGCGCAGTGAACCCGTTCGACTACGACTATGTCGGCGAGGAGGTTGCGAGCTCGAAATCGGAACCGCAGCCATTCGATCCGCTCGGCGGTTAGAGAAGAACAAGACCGGCCCGAACCTGATCACAATCATGATCTGTTCGGGGTTTGCCCCAAACGTTCTTTAACGCTTCGGTCAATGGGTTATGCATCAGCAGGCGGGATCTCGCCGGATCGCCGCATGGTGTAAGGACAGAAGCGGCGCGAATTCGGGGAGCGGCGAATTGAACTTCACGGATCCCACGCTGCTCGCGCGCACCTATCGCGACCCGATCGCCCAGGCCGGGCTGATCATCGATTTGATCCCGATCTATGCGGTGCTCGCGCTCGGCTGGGGCGCGGCGCCGTTGGTTCTGCTCTATTGGCTTGAGAACCTCGTGATCGGGGCCGTGACGTTGGCGCGCCTGCTCGCGGCGGGCGCGGGAAAGGGCGTCCTCGGATTTGGCGGCGCCCTCTTCCTCGGTGCGTTCTTCACCTTCCACTACGGCATGTTCTGCTTCGTCCACGGCCAGTTTCTCGCCGCCTTTGCAGGGCTGGAGGGCGAGGGCCTGCTCCCTCCGCCCAACCTGATCGCCGCCGCTATGGGCGCGGCGCCGGCGATGCCTGCCTTCGTTAGTCTGATCGCGGCGTGGCAGGCCTTCGTCTTCGTCTACGACTATCTGGGCCGGGGCGAGTTCCTGGGGGCTGACCCGAACCGCGAAATGATGGGCCCCTACGGACGGGTGATCGTTCTGCATATCGGCATATTCGCGGGCGCTGCGGCCATGGCGGCGCTGGGCGAGCCGATGATCGGCGTTCTCTCGCTGATACTGCTGCGCGCGGTCTGGGGCGTTTTCCTCGCGACGCTGCGTCGCCGGCGCCTCGATCGCACCGTGGCCGCCACTTAGAAGTTGACGCCCGTCATGTTTCGCGGTTCTTGCGTGTAAAGACGAAAAAAGGTGTTGCGTTCAAATGGGTCGATCAGAGATCGCCGACATCGCCACGGGCAAACGCGCGCGGTCGAAAGCCGCCAATCGGGATGCGATTTTAAAGGCCGCCCGGGGCGTCTTCGCCCGGCTCGGCTACGAAGCGACGACGGTGCGGGACATCATTCGCGAGACCTCCCTCGCAGCGGGCACTTTCTACAATTACTTCAAGTCGAAGGAGGAGGTGTTCGAGGCCATCGCCGGCGACAGCGTTGAACGCTTCCGCCCCCGGCTTGAGCGTATCCGGGCGAGCGCTGGTACGTTCGAGGACTATATTCGCGGCGCCTTCGGGGCGTATTTCCAGTTTCTCCACGATGAGAACTGCGACGCGATCGCCGGCGGCGCGCCGCACATCGCGCTGATCGGGGTGCGGGTCGACACCCCGGAGATGCATGCGATCTTCGAAGAGATCCGCAGCGATATCGAACGGGTCATGCTGCGCGGGGAGGCGCCCCAGGTGGACGCCGAATACCTCACCGCCGCCGCCGTCGGCATCGCACGGGAAATGGGCGACCATATGCTGACCCGCCGCCCTATCGACGTGGAGGCGGCGACCGAGTTCGCAACGGCGTTCGTCCTCGGCGGCGTCACCGCCGCGCCGCGTTTCGAGATCCCATAGCGGGGGAGAGGCCATGAGCCTGCAAGCCACGATCGCCAAGACCCTTCTCAAGTTGCCGCCGAAGTGGCTGGTGCGTCTCTCCGGGGGCGCGCCGTTGGAGCTTGGCGGCCGAAGACTGGACCCGCATTTCCAGTTCATCGCCCACGGCGCAAAGCGCCAAACCCCGATGCACGAACTCTCGGCGCAGGAGGCCCGCGCGGCGGCGGCCGCGGGCATGGCGATGTTCGCCGCCCCGCCCGAGCCGGGGGTCGCGGTGGAGGATTTCGCGCTTGACGCGCCGGGCCGGTCGATCCCGGTCCGGCTCTACCGTCCCGAGGGCCACGACCCCGCCGTGCCGACGATGACCTGGCTGCACCAGGGCGGCGGCGTGATCGGCGACCTCGACACCTCCCATGCCTTCTGCAGCATGCTGGCGGCCGCATCGAAGGGCGCGGTATTGTCGGTCGACTATCGCCTTGCGCCCGAGCACAAATTCCCCGCCGGCCTCGACGACTCGATCTTCGCCTATGAATGGGTGCTGCGGAACGCCGAGCGGCATGGCGGGCCAGCGGGCGAGGCGGCGATCGGGGGCGACTCCATGGGCGGGCATTTTTCCGCGATCATCGCCCAAACCATGAAAACCGACGGCAAGCCCCAGCCGGCCCTTCAGCTTCTCGTTTATCCGGCGACGTGCATGGTCACCCAGACGCCGTCGCGCTCGACCTATGGCGAAACCTACCCGCTCTCGACGGCGACCATGGATTTCTTCCTGGAGCAGTACCTGCCCAAGGGCCAAGACCTGTCCGATATCCGTGTCTCGCCGGCCCAAGCGACCGACCTTGCCGGGCTCGCCCCGGCGATCATCGCCACCGCCGGGTTCGATCCGCTGGTCGATGAAGGCTAAATGTACGCTGATCGTCTGGAGGAGGCCGGCGGCGAGGTGGTCTATCGCTGCTATGACAGCCTCGCCCACGGCTTCTGCTCCTTCACCGGCGTCTCCCCCGCCGCCGACGCGGCGTGCCGCGAGATCGCGCAGCTGGCCGCCGAGCGCCTGCGCGCCG
>CAYYNG010000314.1:0-3247 GCA_964472435.1 uncultured Hyphomonadaceae bacterium
AAGAACAAAGTAGACTTCTGTCGCATTATGGGCGTGCTCTTCATAGACAGCGTCAGGTCCAAAGACGACGACCCCAAATCTGAACGCATCACTACAGACATGCCCCGATGGCCCAATCAATTCACCCAAAGCGATCGTGCTGAAAAAGTCCTTCGACCATGGACTCTTGGGGTGTGCCGGCCGCCATGCGGCGGACCCTATTGTCGGGCGGAGCATCGTTTGCATCACGCCGGGGCTGGCTCTACGCAGCGCACAAGGTAGCCACATCAAGCCCGGTGTGGGGCGGCTGTAGGGTTCCGGGTTGAGGGCATCGCAGTCTGTTCTCAGGAGGAGCTCGCTCAGGCGCGTGAGCGCGTCCCTTTCCGAGAGCGCCGTCGTCTCGCTCTTCGCATAGGCCTGTTGCGCGGACCAGACCGCGAGACGACGGATTGGACTCAGCACGGCGCGGCCCCCTTGGTGTTTCGGACTCTATTGTGATCCCACTCCGCGTGGATGGATTTCAGCGATCGACGTGCTTTCTTTCATAATCTTGCTGTTGTTGGGCTCTTTGAACGGCAGCGGCGCCATCGGTTTCTACCGTTTCTCTGAACGCCAGCTGTCACCTCTAACGAGAGGCGCCCTGGTCCCAAAAGCCGCCGGTAGCGGACCTCCGATCGAGAGCCGATGAGCGGGCGGTCATCCCATGCGCGCCGCACTACGGCTCGGATCCCGTTTCAGACCTAGGCTGAGAACGTGATCAACGCTCGCTAAGGGCCGCAATTTACGCCAACTGCAAGCACCGTGCCTGGAAGCTGGTATGGGAGTTCCACCGGTTTCGTGGACGCCGCGGACACCGCGCCGTCAACGATCCGCTGCTTTGGCGGGTCCCGATGCAGCAATGCTGACGGAGTTGGAGGGCAGCGTCGGGCTGTTCGCGTCGACTTTGTGGATCGAGGACAGGGCCCGGAGAGTCCTAAATTCAGTGACCACAGAAGGCAGACGCGAACGGCCGCTTCAGCGCAAGACATCCGCAGCTTGCGACCGGCCGGAAGGGCGCAGTTCTCCGATAATGATAACGCCCCGAACCGCGGCGTAGTCGTCTGCGCTGCCGACGATACCAATAAGAATCCGTTCCATCGATTGTTTCCTCCCTTTAGGCGCTAGAACCGTATGGCCAGACCAAATTGAGAATGAAAATAAGCACGAACAACAGCACAGAGGTAATCAGAATCCTCCAACCTCTCGACATAGTCTCGAATTGGGTCATGCGATTGAGCGGATACATGACCGCAAAGATGATGATCGCCGTTGCGATCAAGTGTGGGATGTCTAGGGTCATGAGGGTTCCTTTTTCTGATTGCGTTTCTTCTACCTGCGCGCCGAGAAGCGGCTACAAATAAACGTAAGGACTGCAAGGTTAAGTAGTGGGGCCAAGGCGCCGAGCCAGGGACGCAGCGTGTCTTGAAATCCATCCAACCAAAGAACCCAAGGCAAACCCAACGGCTACAAGAAGATGCCTGACAGGGGATCCTGCTCCTGACCGAAGAGCCCGAAGGTTCCGATCAGGAGCAACGCCAGGGCTACAAGGTAAAGGGCCCAGACGATCCGGACAGTCCAGTTGCATGCGCCTGTCATTCAGGTTGCAGCCTTCCGGATCAGCCGAACGATCAGGATCAATGCGACGGCGCCACTCAGCGCAGCGATAACGGCACCGATCGTACCCCCAATCGAAACCCCAAGGAGGGGCAGCACGTATCCTGCAAGGATCGACCCGCCGATGCCCGCGGCGATATTGCCGAGCAGGCCGGAGCCACTTCCCTTGACGATCAGACCGGCCAGCCAACCGACGACGGCTCCGATGACGATGACCAGCAGCAAGCCGATGATACCGCCAACGGCCATGCCGATGGCCTGTTCGTCCTGAGCGAACGCGGGTGCCGCAAGCAGGGCCATTGGCAACGGCAAGTAAAACGACGCCATTCGGCGGGACGCCCGACGAATGCCAGGTTCAGGTGTCATGAGTTCTATCCTTTCTGCCAGATGCGCAATTGCCTTCGTCGCATGGCGGTTGCTGAGAGCAGCGGCGCCGGACGAGTCCAATACCCCGTGCTCTAGGAATCGCTCCCCATGAAGCCATGAGCGCGTTCTGTACAACGGGCGTGTAGGCGATGCGCCTTTCTCAGCGGTTGCGGCCGCAATACCGATGGGGACATTGACGACCATTGCCGCGGTCAGATCAGTTGCACGCCGGGTAGTTGGCGCGATCCGCTTCCGTTACGTCTACCGGGCATTCGGTGTTCCGATTTGCTTCCGAGATGTCTGCCTCCGTGGTGAAGGACTGCTCTTCGACACATCCCGCCAAGGCGAAGTACGGCGGCATGGACGTGTCCGACGTGCGCCGGCTGAAGGCATTGGAGGACGAGAACGCGAAGCTGAAGCGCCTGCTCGCGGACGCCATGCTCGACAATGTCGTGCTGAAGGACCTGCTGGGAAAACCCTGACGACGCCGATGGAGCGGCGGGGCGCGGCGCTCCGGGCGATGCGGGACCACGAGATCTCGCAGCGCCGGGCGTGCCGGCTCGTCGGTGTCGATCCCAAGACCGTCCGGCGAGATCGCCCGCCGGACCACGATGACATCCGCGCAGCCATGCGCGAGATCGCCGGCAAGCGCCGCCGGTTCGGTTACCGGCGGATCGGCGTGATGCTCGAGCGCAAGGGCATGAAGATGAACGCGAAGAAGCTTTATCGGCTCTACCGCGAGGAGGGCCTGTCGGTGCGGCGACGCCGCGGCCGCAAGCGCGCTCGTGGAACGAGGACGCCCATGCCGGCGGCAGCCAGGCCCAACATGCGCTGGTCGATGGACTTCCTATCGGACACCTTCGGCGCGTCGCGGCGTTTCCGCTTCCTGGCCGTCAACGACGACTGCTGCCGGGAGAACCTGTGCCTGGTCGCCGACACCAGCATCTCCGGCGCCCGCGTAGCGCGCGAGCTGGACGCGCTGGTGCGCGTCTACGGCAAGCCCGCGTCCATCGTCTCGGACAACGGGACCGAGTTCACCAGCCGCGCGATCCTGAAATGGGCCGACGAGAACGGCGTCGCCTGGCACTACATAGATCCCGGTAAGCCGCAGCAGAACGGCTTCCTGGAGAGCTTCAACGGCAGCCTGCGCGACGAGTGCCTCAATGAGGAATTGTTCGACAGCCTGCCCGACGCGCGCCGGAAACTGGCCCGCTGGCGATACGACTACAACCACGTCCGGCCGCACTCG
>CAYYNG010000315.1:0-3232 GCA_964472435.1 uncultured Hyphomonadaceae bacterium
CGCGCACCATCCGCATCCCCGTGCACATGATCGAGACGATCAACAAGCTGGTGCGCACCGGTCGCCAGATGCTGCACGAGATCGGGCGCGAGCCGACGCCGGAAGAGCTCGCGGGAAAGCTGGGCCTGCCCCTCGATAAGATTCGAAAAGTGCTGAAGATCGCCAAGGAGCCGATCTCCCTAGAGACACCCATCGGCGACGACGAGGACTCGAACCTCGGCGACTTCATCGAGGATAAAATGGCCTTGCTGCCTGTCGACGCGGCCATCCAATCGAACCTTCGAGAAACGACGACGCGGGTGCTCGCCTCGCTCACTCCGCGGGAAGAGCGCGTTCTGCGGATGCGGTTCGGCATCGGCATGAATACGGACCACACGCTTGAAGAGGTCGGCCAGCAATTCAGCGTCACGCGGGAGCGCATCCGCCAAATCGAAGCCAAGGCGCTTCGAAAGCTGAAACATCCAAGCCGGTCCCGGAAACTTCGAAGCTTCCTGGACACTTAGGCAGGCGCGGCTTATCGCGAAGCGATGGAAAACATCACGCTGCACTACGGCGACTTGCCGACGTCGCTGGATCTCGGACGCGAGGTCGCCGTTGACACCGAAGCAATGGGCCTCCACCCCGCGCGCGATGCGCTCTGCGTGGTCCAGCTCTCGGCGGGGGACGGGGCGGCGCACGTCGTCCAGCTGGACCGGGCGGGCGGCTATGATTGTCCAAACCTCAAAGCCCTGCTGGCCGATCGCGGCACGCTGAAACTGTTCCACTATGCGCGCTTCGATATTGCGATGGTGAAGCACTGGCTCGGCGTCGACTGCGCGCCGGTCTGGTGCACGAAGATCGCGTCGAAACTCGCCCGGACCTATACGGACCGCCACAGCCTCAAAGATCTCAGCCGGGAGTTGATCGGGGTCGACATCTCGAAGGCGCAACAGAGTTCGGATTGGGGCGCGGCGGAGCTCAGCGAAGCGCAACTCGCCTATGCCGCGTCGGACGTGCTTCACCTGCATCAAATCAAGACGCGGCTGGAGGAGATGCTCGCCCGTGAAAACCGAGCAGCGCTCGCACAGGCGTGTTTCGACTTCCTGCCCCATCGCGCGGCGCTCGATCTCGCAGGCTGGTCGGAGAACGATATTTTCGCCCACGCCTCCTAATCGCGCTGGCCACACCGGACCCCGCCGCGCTAACTGTAATATAAGGGATGCAGCGCTTTTGTCGGGGGCGATGGGCGCTACATAGAAACTGAACCAACCGCCACGCGAGGAGCGATGACGTCGATCGACGAGGCCAACCGCGCTGATGCGCTTTGGGTGCCCAAGCGCCAAATGACGCTTGAGCAGGCGCGGAAACGCTCGGACGTCGTGAAGCTTCTGCGCATGATTTTTACGGCGGGCGCCGCAATCTCCCTCGGCGTGTTGCTGGGGTATCTGGCGTCCAATGCCGTCATCAACGCGCGGCGCGGCGCCGACGCGCTGCGCTCCGAGGACGTGGTCACCATGATCAATCCCAGATTTATCGGGCGGGACGCGGAAGGCGACCTCTTCGAGATCACCGCCGATCGCGCCCAGCGGCATCTCGCGGACGAGAATCTTGTCGACCTCGTCAGCCCGAAGCTCATTGACTCGCTTGATAGCGAAGTCAGGGCGTCGAAAGGGATCTATGACCGGGACGCTCAGGTCTTGGAGCTGACCGAGAACGTCCGGGTGGTCGACGCCAGCGGTTATGTGTTCACGACGACCCACGCTCGGGTTTTCATTCGTGACAACCGAGTTGAAGGGATCGAGCCGCTTCAGGGTTCGGGACCAGTTGGCGATGTTCGCGCCAATAGCTATGAGATCCTCGATGGCGGCCAACGCACTGTGTTGACCGGCAATGTTCGCTCGATCCTCTACCCCGAGGGGCGGCCGGACGAGGCTCGCAGCGGCGCCGAATAAATGGAGTTTGACGGCATGAGGGTTCTGATCGGCCTGGCGGCGATTATGCTCGCGGCGGCGCCGGCATCGGCTCAATTGAGCGCCCAAGGCGGCCGCATCCAAGTCGTCTCGGATCGGGGCGAGGTCTTGGAGCGGGAGAATAAGGCGATCTACTCAGGCAATGTCGACGTTATTCAAGGCGACGCACGACTGACGGCGGACCAGATCACCGTGAATTTCACCGGAGCCGCCGGCGACGAAGGCGGCATCGGCTCGGGTTTGGGCGACATTCGGAACATCGTGGCCGAGGGCGACGTCTACTATGTCACGCCGGATCTAAGGGCTCGCGGAGACAAGGGCACCTATGACGCGAACGCCGACAGCATAACGCTTGAAGGCGGCGTCGTCGTTCAACGCGGCGAAGACGTCGCCGAGGGCGACCAACTGGTCTTAAGCATATCGGAGGGTCGGACGGTGCTCGGCGGCGGAGGCGGGCGTCAAAGGACGGTGTTCACGCCGCCGCAAGGCGACGAAAGCGAGCAAACGCCGTAATTTGCCACCCTGGCGGTCACGTGATTTTAAGCCTATCGCTTTAGCGGTAGCCACGCGGCCGGATTGTCTGGCGGAACAGGAGACGCGACACCAATGACTGCCGCTCGAGACGGCCTCGTCGTATCCGGCATCGCCAAGTCCTTTGGAAGCCGGCAAGTCGTCCGGGACGTCTCGTTGTCCTTGGAACGCGGAGAGGTCGTCGGTCTCTTGGGACCGAACGGAGCCGGCAAAACAACCTGTTTCTACATGATCATGGGTCTGATCGGCGTCGAGGCCGGGAAGATTACGATCGACGGCGCCGACGTGACAGCCTTGCCGATGTATCAGCGAGCCCGCCTCGGGCTCGGCTACCTTCCCCAGGAAGCCTCCATTTTCCGCGGCATGTCCGTTGAGCAAAACATTGCGGCGGTGGTGGAGCTCGTTGAAAAAGACCGCTCCGTCCGCAAGGCGCAGATCGACGCCCTGCTGGGTGAGCTGAATATCGAACACATTCGCAACCAACCGGCCACTGCCTTGTCGGGCGGGGAGCGCCGCCGCGTTGAAATCGCCCGCGCCCTGGCGTCCCGACCGAGCTTCATGCTTTTGGACGAGCCCTTCACCGGCATCGATCCCCTGGCGATCTCGGACATCTCCGACCTCGTCCGTTACCTCAAGGATCGCGGCCTCGGCGTCCTCATCACCGATCACCAGGTTCGGGAAACGCTGCAAATCGTCGACCGGGCCTATGTGATGTATGACGGACGAGTGCTTTTCGACGGCCCGCCCGAGAA
>CAYYNG010000316.1:0-3216 GCA_964472435.1 uncultured Hyphomonadaceae bacterium
GCTCCGAAAATCCGCCCTCTCGGCCGTCATCGCCGCGGCGAAGAGCGCTTCGAGGCTCTGGCTCGGCGCTTCGGCGGCGGCGCCCCGCTGCGTCGGCGGTTGGATCCACCCGATCTCCTTCTTTAGCATCAGGAGAACGCCAGCGCCGATCATCACGAGGAGCGGCAAGGCGACCACCACAGAGCCCCAGTGGTGAACCTGGCGCAGCAGCACTCTCAGTTTCATCCGGTCCGCCCCCTCCGATCGCTGCGCCAGCATGGCCGGCAGAGCGGGGGTTTGCCAAGCCGGCGCCGGGACCGCGCGCCTTCGCCGCTAGGCCTCGAGCGCCGCCTTCACCCGATCCGGCGTCATTGGCAGCTCGCGCAGCCGAACGCCGACCGCGTGGAACACCGCGTTCGCGATGGCCGGCGCCACAGGGCTGACGCCGGGCTCCCCAAGCCCCGTGGGAAACTCCGTATTCTCTATGAACTCGATCTCCAGCGGCGGCGCCTGGTCCATCCGCAGCGGGGTATAGGTGTCGAGATTGCGATCGGTCACGCGGCCCGCTTCGAAGGACGTGCCTTCATAGAGCGCCATGGAGAGCCCCCAAAGCGTCGCGCCTTCGCATTGCGCCATCGCGCCTTGCGGATCGACCACAGTTCCGCAGTCGAAAACGCTCGTCAGTTTCTCGACGCTGATCTCGCCGGTCGCGCGATCTACACGGGCGCGCGCGACGCAGGCGACCCAAGTCGGCATCGTGCGCTCCTGACCCGTGCACAGGGCGACGCCGAGCCCGGCGTCCGCCGGCAGGCCGCCCCGGTCGGCCCAGCCGCTGAGATCGCGCGCGCGGCGCAAAACGGCGGCGAGCCGGCCGGCCCCGCCCACGCTTTCGGGCGCCTTGCCGGCGTTCCGGCCCGCGGCGTCGAGGAGCGACAGGCGGAACGCGATGGGATCGGCGCCGACCTCATGGGCGAGCTCGTCGAAATGCTGTTCGACAGCCCAATGGGTCCAGCCCGGGCCCACCGCGCGCAGCCATCCCGGCAGAAAGGTCTCTTGGGCGGCCGGGTTCATGATCGCGGCGACGCGCTGCGCGCCCATCGTGTACCAATGGTCGGCGCCGGCGATGGAGAACGGGTCGGCCTTGCCGCCGCCTTCGACGAGCTCCGTCAAAAATCCGGGCGCCATGCTCGCCGTCGGCCAGCCCGCGCAGGCCCGGTGTTCATAGCCAAGCGGTTTGCCGTCGGCGTCGAGCGCGGTGCGGACCAGCTGAACCGAGGGCGAGCGCACGCAGTCGAACCACGAATCGTCTTCGCGGGTGAACACCATCTTGACAGGCTGGCCGAGCGCCTTCGATGCGAGCGCGGCCGGCACCATGTAATCGCCGTAGAGCCGCCGTCCGAAGCCGCCGCCCAGATAGTACTGGTGCAGGGTGATCGCGCTTTCTTCAACGCCCAGCGCGGTCGCGAGGACGGGCAGGATCAAGGACTGCCATTGATTGCCGCCATGGATGTGCCAATGGCCGTCGACTTCCGTGGCGAGCGCGTTGGCCGGCTCCAATTGCAGGTGCAGCACGGCGTCGGTCGTATAGGTGCGTTCGACGACCCGGTCAGCGGCCGCAAACGCCGCGCTGATCTCGCCTTCACGCACCCAGTCCGCCCCGGCCGAAGGATCGGCGACCAGGCGGCGGCCCTCTTCCAGGATGTCGGCCTGGGAGGTTTCTCCCCGGGGCCCGGGCGTCCAATCGACCTCGAGCGCGTCCGCCGCCTGGATCGCCGCAGGATACGTCTCCGCGATGACCGCGAGCCAGCCCTGGCACGTGCCGGAAGGATCGTCGATTTCGATCGTCCGGAGATAGCCGGGCACCGCTTGAGCGGCCGCGTCGTCAAAGCCGTTGACCGTGGAGCCGTACCGGGTCGGCGGCAGGACGGGCCGGGCGAACACCATCCCCTCGAGCTCGACATCGAGGCCGTATGTCGCAGCGCCGCGCGTTTTCTCCGGAATGTCCAGCGCCCGCACCTCTTTGCCGAGGATGCGGCGCTCGGCGGCAGGCTTCAGCGTGAAGGCCTGCAACTCCTCATCTGTGAAGGTGCGATCAAGGCGGGCTTGCGCGACGATGTCGCCATAGCTTATCTCGCCGCCCTCGTGAACGACGCGGCTATTGCGGGCCGAACAGGCGGCCGGGTCGACCCCCATCAGCTGAGCGCCGGCCTCGATCAGGGCGACACGGCCTGCGACGCCGGCTCGGGACAGCTGGTCGAAGGTCGTAAAGACCGACCAGGACCCGCCGGTGACCATGTAGCCCCATTTCGGGTCGCTATCGACATGCTCGATCTCGATATCGTTCCAATCAGCCTCCAGCTCCTCGGCGACGACCCTGGCGAGCGCCGTGCCGACATGCTGGCCCATTTCGGCCTTGGCGATGTTCACGACGATCCTGCCGTCGGAATGGATCCGGGTCCAAACCGTCGGTTCGAACAGCTGCTCGGCGATCTGCTCGGGCGCGGCGGCGCTGCATCCTGCAAAGGCGAAGACGGCGCTCGCACCGGCGCTGCCGATGATGAAGCCGCGGCGGGACAGCGCAGGGCCGGCTTTAACGTCGTCAGCCATTGTCCGCCGCCCCCCCGCCCGTGTTGGCCGCGGCCTGGATGGCCTTCTTGATGCGCGTATACGCCATGCAGCGGCAGAGATTGCCGCGCATCGCATCCACGATCTGTTGTTCGGAAGGCGCCGGCGTGCGGGCGAGAAGGCTCGCGGCCTGCATGATCTGACCGGATTGGCAGTAGCCGCACTGCGGCGCCTGGACCTCGATCCAGGCTTTCTGAAGGGGATGGTCGCCCGTCTCCGAGAGGCCCTCGATCGTCGTGATCTCCGCCCAGTCCGCAGCAAGGCCAGGCGTCACGCAAGACCGGACCGCGACGCCGTCCAGGAGGATCGAGCAAGCCCCGCACCGGGCGCTGCCGCAGCCGAATTTCGTCCCCTTCAGCCCAAGCTCGTCGCGCAGGACCCACAAAAGCGGCGTCTCGTCCGACGCAGCGACCTCTCGGTCGCGGCCGTTTACCCGCAATCTCGCCATCGCCGACCTCTCCCCTCCAACGCTTCAGCGCGCCGAGGACGCCCGCCGGCCGAGGGACCAGGCCGCGACCCCGTCGCTTGTGAAGAGGACCTTAACGCAGACGCGTCCCCCGCTCCACATGAGCGGGGCCGAAAACATCCGCCGCGGCGCTAGTTCTTGACCAC
>CAYYNG010000317.1:0-3213 GCA_964472435.1 uncultured Hyphomonadaceae bacterium
CGGGGGCGAGTTTGTCTACCTTCGCTTGGCGCACCATTTGGCGGGCGCGCAACTGGCGCGGAGTGGGCTCGAGGCGTTGCGGCGGGCGGGGGCGGCGGGCCAGGGCGGTCAGCCTGCGCGGGCGCGCAGGGCGGTCTCGAAGGCCGCGGCGTCGCCGTCGGTGTCGAACCAGTCCATGGGAATGATGATGGATCGCGCGTCTTCCACGCCGATGAACAAGGCGCGGCGGGTTCGCTGAACATCCCGCACCGCGGACCAGCCGACATGGGTTTCGATCGCCCCGCGCACCACGCGGAGGCCCCCATCGGCGACTTCGATCCGTGTCTCAGCGGTGGTTTTCGCGTCATGGGTGTCGGCGCGGCTGTCTGACCACCGCATGAAAATGAGATACCAGCTCAATCCGGCCATGGCGGCGACCACCGCCGAGACGAGGCCCATGCCATTGTCGCTAAGGCCAGAGCCTGCAAGGTTCTGCCGAACGAGGAGGGCCACGCCGGCCGAGACCACGGGGGCCGAGACGCCGGCGTAATAAATCGTCGTGGGGCCCACGGCGGTCCCCCTCGACTTTTCCCTTAAGCGCTTAGCGTCGGCGGCCGACAAACGGCCCGCCACAAGGAGCGGTGCGGTCATCTCGCGTCGCCTATTCGAGGGTGCGGGCGATTTCTTCCACTTCGAAACACTCGATCTTGTCGCCTTCGCGGATGTCTTCGTATTTCTCGAAGGCCATGCCGCATTCCATGCCCGAGGAGACCTCGGCCACCTCGTCCTTGAAGCGCTTGAGGGTTTTCAGGTGGCCCTCGTGGATCACGACATCGTCGCGCAAGAGGCGCACGCCGCAGCCGCGTTTGACGACGCCCTCGGTGATTTTGCAGCCGGCCACCTTGCCCACTTTGGAGATGTTGAAGACCTCCAAAATGTCCGCATAGCCGAGGAAGGTCTCGCGTTTCTCCGGCGCTAACATGCCGGACAAGGTGCCCTTCACATCATCGATCAGGTCATAGATCACGGAATAGTAGCGGATCTCGACGCCTTCCCGCTCAGCGAGGTCTCGGGCCTGCTTGTTCGCCCTTACGTTGAAAGCGAAGATCGGCGATCCAGTCGATTGCGCGAGCAGGACATCGCTTTCGGAGATACCGCCCACCGCGCCGTGGACCACTCGCGCGCGCACCTCCTCGGTGGACAGCTTTTCGAGCGACTGGCTGATCGCCTCCACCGAACCCTGAACGTCGCCTTTGACGACAAGGGGCAGTTCCTGCGTTTCGTCGGAGCTGTCTTTCAGCCTGGTCAGCAGCTGTTCCAGCGAGGCCCGCGCGCCGGCCGCCGCCGCCGCCTGGCGGCGCTGGCGGTTCCGGTATTCGGTGATTTCGCGAGCGCGCGCCTCGCTATCGACCACGACAAACGGATCACCCGGGTCCGGAGCGCCGTCGAGGCCCAACACTTCCACGGGCAGCGAGGGTCCGGCATCTTTCAGCTGTTGGCCCCGCTCGTTCACAAGCGCACGGATTTTGCCCCACTGCGCGCCGGCGACCACGATGTCGCCCCGCTTCAAGGTGCCGCGTTTCACCAGGACGGTCGCCACCGGCCCGCGGCCCTTGTCGAGCTGGCTCTCGACCACGACCCCGTCGGCCGGCCGGTCGGGATTGGCTTTGAGGTCGAGAAGTTCGGCTTGCAGCGAAATCGCATCGGTCAGATCGTCGAGACCGGTCTTCTTAAGCGCGGACACGCTGACAGCCTGGACCTCGCCGCCCATGTCTTCGACCTGGACGTCGTATTGAAGAAGCTCGGTCAGCACTTTCTCTGCTTTGGCGTCGGGCAGGTCGACTTTGTTCACCGCCACGATGATCGGCGCACCGGCCGCCTTCGCGTGGCTGATCGCCTCTTTTGTTTGCGGCATGACGCCATCGTCCGCCGCCACCACCAGGATCACGATGTCCGTCACATCGGCGCCGCGGGCTCGCATGGCGGAGCAGGCCGCGTGGCCAGGCGTGTCGAGGAACGAGATCATATCGCCTGACTTCAGCTTCACCTGATAGGCGCCGATATGCTGGGTGATGCCGCCGGCCTCGCCCGAGACGACATCGGTCGAGCGCAGCGCGTCAAGAAGCGAGGTCTTGCCGTGGTCGACATGGCCCATGATCGTCACGATCGGCGGACGCGGCTTCATGTCCGCTTCGCTGTCTTCCTCGCCTTCGAGGCCGATTTCGACATCGGCTTCCGAGACGCGTTTCACGGTATGCCCGAATTCCTCCGCGATCAGCTCGGCGGTGTCGGCGTCGATGATGTCGTTCGCGCGCATCATATCGCCCTGCTGCATCATGAACTTCACCACGTCGGCGACCCGCTCGGTCATCCGGTTCGCGAGCTCCCCCAGCGTGATGGTTTCGGGCAGCTGGACTTCCCGGGCGACTTTCTCGTTTTGCGAGGCTCCGCCCGAAGAGCGGCGCTCCCGCTCCCGCTCCCGCGCGCGGCGGACCGAGGCGAGCGAGCGTTGCCGGTCGCCATCGTCCCCAAGAGCCGATGCAATGGTCAGCTTGCCGCGGCGGCGTTTCGGTTCGCTGCGCGGTTTCGGCGACCCGGCGTTCGCGCGGTCGAAATCATCCTTTTCACGCGGCTTCTTAACCCGACCCCCAAGGGACTCCACCGCCGTTGGTTCCGGTGCGTGGCCGCTGCTCGCCGCCTCCGCTTTGGGCTTGGCCTCCGGGCGGGCGCGCTTGGCGGCGGCGGCTTCCTTTTCGGCCGCCTCGGCGGCGAGGCGCGCTTCCTCTTCGGCTTTACGGCGAGCTTCGGCCTCCTCCCGCTCTTTTTCTTCTTGAACACGGCGCGCCTGTTCGTCCTTGCGCCGTTGATCGGCCTCGGCCCGTTTCGCCGCTTCGGCTTTTCGAGCGTCTTCCTTCGCCTGGCGCTCGCGCAGCGCTTTCTGACGCGCGACCAGTTCCGCCTCGGTTATGCCGAGCTTTTTGGCCAGCTCCGCGCGGGTCGGACCCTTTGCAGCGCCCGCGCCGGCCTTTGGCGCGCCGCCCGCCGCCGGTTGAACGACCCGGCGTTTCTTCTTAACGACCACGTCGACCTTTTTGCTGCGGCCGTGGCTGAAGCTTTGCTGCACGGTGCCGGACGCCCCGCGCGAAACCGTCATCGGTTTCAGCCCGCCCGATTTTCCGCCTGCGTCGCTTTTTACGCTCATTCCAATCCAATCATATCATTCTGAGGCGCCGC
>CAYYNG010000318.1:0-3211 GCA_964472435.1 uncultured Hyphomonadaceae bacterium
GTCGCGCGCTCACCGAAACGCCGCGGACAGGACCGACGGC
Organism: uncultured Hyphomonadaceae bacterium; assembly: GCA_964472435.1. Classification (GTDB taxonomy): domain Bacteria; phylum Pseudomonadota; class Alphaproteobacteria; order Caulobacterales; family Hyphomonadaceae; genus CAYYNG01. The sequence goes on from CAYYNG010000318.1 coordinate 41, forward strand.
GCCGAACCGCCAGCCGAAGGCGGCCGAGTGGTCGATGACGCCGTCGGGCGGGGTGACGAGGAAGACATCGGCGTCGCCCTGGAAGGCGTGCAATGTGCCGAGTGGTGTTTGAAACGCAAAACCGTCGCCGGCGCCCAGCGTCTCGGTTCGAAATGCGAGGCTCGCGCGGCCGAACTCGCCGCGCAAACCGGCCGCCCAATACTCCGCCGCATAGTCGATCGGATTGTCGGCGAACTCGGTTTGGCGGGCGTAGGACGCCTCCCAAAACACCCCGCCCCACGGCGCATCCCGGCGCCCCTCGAGGCGGGCGCCATAGGTTTGGGACGACGCGGTGTCGTCGCGTGCGGCGTCGGGCCCGGTTTCCAAGTCGAGACCGTAATAGAACGCGGTCACCCGGCCGATCGGGCTGGGCGCGCTGATATTGAGCAACGCCGAGGCGCCTTCGAACCGGCCGATGTCGCTGCTCGGGCCGAAAATCCGATTGGTCCGGCCGAGATAGACGGCCTCGACGAAAACCCCGCGCGATGGCTCGATGCTGAGCCGCACCGCATCGTAGGTCTGCTGGTTCTGACGGAAGTCCACGATTCCGACGAACCGTTCATCGTCGAAAGAAAGCTGCTGGCGCCCAAGGGTCGCTTCCACGCCGTCATAGAGCTCGACGGTCGCATGGAGCTGGTTGAGCTCGATGGTCTCGGGATCGCCGACGACGGTCTGGCCCGTCGGCGCGCCGGCCCCGTCGTCGAAATCGTCGACGATGGCGACCACGCCCTCGACCTCGCCGAAGGTCGAAACCCGATCGCCCAGTTGAAGCTCGAGCCCGGCGCGCAGCCGCAGGGTGAGCGCATCGGCCCGCGCCGTTTGGGCGGCGTCGTCCGCCCCTTCGTATCGCAGCCGCGCATCGGCCGTCGCCCGCGGCTGCAGAGCGTCGAACCAGCCCTCGGCGCACGCTTCGGAATGGTGAGAGAGGAGGACGAGCGCGAGGGCGAGCGGCCGGACCGCCGGCGCGACAAACGCTTTGCCTGGCATGCCCCCTCCGAAACACATATTCTTAGGGTGCGACGACGCCAACGAGACCGGCACCCTGCAGCCCGTTAGCCTCGTTTGCGCACCTTATGTTTGTCAAGAACGTTGAACCGAACCACTTATTAGAACGACACTTATGTATGAACGATATTTTTTACCGTGGGCGCGCTGGATACCCTTTCACTATTGCGGCCGACCAGCCGGATGTTGAGGCTATGGACGAGCGAGTGACAGACTACCTGGCCGGCCGGCTTTCGAGCGAAGAGGCCAAGCGGCTCGAAGCCGAGGCGGAGCTCAATCAGACGCTGGCGTCGGAGCTCGCGCTGGGCGGTGCGATGCGGCGGGCCCTGGCGGATCTGGCGGACGAGACCTCGCCCGGCGATCTGGGCTGGGCGCGCTTGGCGCGAGCAATGGACGTCGAGCGCTTGACCGCCGCACGCAACGACCGGCCGCCCCTGTGGCGTTATGCAGCGATCGCCCTCGGCATGCTGGCGCTGGGCCAGCCGATCGCGCTGACCAGCTCGATCGGCGGCCGACAGGACGCCTATATCCCCGTCTCGGATGCGCGGGCGGACCAGACGCTGGCGGCGCTCACCTTTTCGCCGGCTGCGACGGAGGCGGAGATCCGAGCGCTGCTGCAAGAGGTCGACGCGGAAATCGTCGCAGGGCCGAGCGCGCTGGGCGTCTATCGTCTCAGATTCAACGACGCGGCCGCCCGGACGGCGGCGATCGCCCGGTTCGCCGCCGAGCCGGGCATCGTGGAGATGGCGGCGCCCGACGGCTAAGCCTGCTTTCCAACGTTCAGCACGCGACGACGATCCTGGCGGAAAAGACAAGCGGCCAAGCGGTGGGATTTCGTCGGAGAACGCGCTAAAGCGTCGGTCTTTCGTTCCACGCCAGACTGTCGCTTTAGGTGCTTGTTGTAGCGCAAGTCTCCGTTCGCAAACGATCCCGTTTGCTCCGAACTTGCTTTAGCGGCCGCCGCTTTTTTGCAAACATCGCAACAGATGCTGCTTTGCGTGCATCACACGGGTTTTGACCGTGCCGACGGGGCAGTTTTCAATCTCGGCGATTTCCGCATAGGTCAGATCATCAAAGAACGCCATTTGGATAACGGCCCGGTGGGCGGGGCTTAGCGTTTCGATGCAGACGCGGACCCGCGCGGCGCTCTGTGCGAGGGCGAACACCTCGCTCGGCTCAGGCCCCTCGTCGGGCGTCTCCGGATCCGGTTCGCCGGGCGAAACGCGCGCGCTTTTGCGGTTTCGATCAACCGCCTTGTTGCGGGCGATTGCGAATATCCAAGACTTCACAGATGAGCGGCCGGCGAACCGGCCGGCTGTTCGCCAGACGTCCAGCATCGTCTCATGCATCACGTCCGCCGCTTCAAACGGATCGGCCAGCCACACCTTGGCGAACCGGTAGACCGCATCGGAATAACGTTCGTATAGCGCCTTCATCGCGGCCCTGTCGCCACCGGCGACCCGCGAAAGCAGGACCTCCTCATTGGGGCGATCAGTCGTCAAGGAAGGCGGTCCTCACCAAACGCGCGTCAATACCGGGGACGCCGAACATCGACGCCATACGATAACGGGCCAGCTCGCCACACTTCAAGCGGCGGGCGAGCTGAACCCGAAACGGGCCGCCTTCGCCAGAGCGCCTCAGCCGGGATCGAAAAGCACCTGTCTCTTCGGATCCGCCGCAATCGAGGCCGCAAGCTTGAAAACGGCTTGCGGCAAGACTTAGTCCTTTGTTTAAGAAAGGGAAGTTACTTTATTTTTGAACCTTTTATTGGCTCGGTCGACTATAAAGCCGAGGGGGTTCAAATACTCCGAAAGCGGTTCGCGCCCTGGTTCTGAAAGTCGCCGGGACGTCGGTCCGACAATGCGGGGTCGCGTGTCGGAGTAAGCCGTTTCGAAGGAGCGCGCCCTCCGCCGGCCCATCGGCTTGCGATGGGGGAGGCCGGCACGCGGGGCGTGATTTATTGATCCCCAGGGGCCGACACGCCCCGCGCCGTCAAAGACGGGGCGTTCGAACCGCAGATCGGGGGCGGCCGGTTGCGGTTGTCTGGCGTTGGTGAAACCGACACCGAGGCCCTAAAGCAAGTTCGGAGCAAACGGACTCGTTTGCGAACGGAGACTTGCGCTCAAA
>CAYYNG010000319.1:0-3200 GCA_964472435.1 uncultured Hyphomonadaceae bacterium
CCACCTTGAGCGCCAGCGCGGCGGCCGCGGCTTCCTGTCAGGCCCCGGCGAAACCCAGCTGGAAGCCGACCGCCGGATGCTCGAAACGCGCCTTAAGCGCCTGCGCCGAGACCTCGACCAAGTCCGGCGCACGCGGGCGGTGCAGCGCGCGGGCCGGCGACGCTCAGCGACGCCCATCACCGCCTTGGTCGGCTACACCAATGCTGGAAAATCGACCCTCTTCAACGCACTGACGCATGCCGACGCTTTCGCCAGGGATATGCCGTTTGCAACTCTGGACACGACGATTCGGCGGGCGGACTTGGACGGGATCGGCCCCGTCGATTTGGTCGACACGGTGGGCTTTATCACCGATTTGCCCACCCACCTGGTCGACGCCTTCAGTGCGACGCTGGAAGAAGCTTTGGACGCCGATCTCTTAATTCACGTTCGAGACCGCTCGAGCCCCGTGGATCACGAACAAAAGCAAGATGTATTGGCCATACTGGCGCAGTTAGAGGCGCGCGCGGGGCGGTCGGCGCCGCCGATCGTTGAGGCTTGGAACAAAATCGATCTCCTAGGCGAGGAAGAGCGCGCAACGCTCATGGCGGCGGCTCCTGCCGCCGACCCGGCCGCGGTTTGCGTTGCAGCCGCCACCGGCGAAGGCCTGGGCGCTCTGAAAGCTCTTATCGGCGCACAATTGCGCGCCGCCGCTCAGGGTTTTGAAGTCCGCCTAGAACCGCACGACGGCGCAGCGCGTGCCTGGCTATTCGAGCGCGGAGCTGTTGTCGCGGAGACTTGCCAACCCAGCGGGGCCAGCCAGGTCGAGGTGAGGTTGGCAGCCGACGACGCGCGCCGGTTCCGCGCCGCTTTCCCAGACGTCTCGCTCCGCGACCGCCGGAAAGACGCCGCCGCCTAGCCGAGGCCGTTCGCCTTCACCTCCTGCCAAAGCGCTTCCTGCGCCTCCAGGTCCAGCGCCTCAAATCGCTGACCGCGGCGGGTCGCCAGCGCCTCCATCGCGCGAAAGCGGCGTTCGAACTTCGCGTTCGCCCGTCGAAGCGCCTCTTCGGGATCGACGGAAAGACGGCGGGCCAGATTGGCGCCGACGAACAAGAGATCGCCGATCTCCTCTTCGATGCCGCCCTGGTCGCCCTCGTCGATCGCGTCGCGAACTTCGTTCGTCTCTTCAGCCAGTTTGGCGAAAATTTCGTTTGGATCAGTCCAGTCGAAACCGACCCGCGCAGCGCGCTTTTGCAGCTTCTCGGCCCGCAACAGGGCTGGCAAGGCGAGGGCGACGCCGTCCATTGCGCTCGACCCCGCTCGATCTCCTCGAGACTTTGCCGCGCGCTCTGCGGCCTTTTGGGCTTCCCAGGCCTCGGTCTGGCCGGTCGCTGTGCGCTCGTCGTCGTCGCCGAACACGTGCGGGTGCCGCCGTATCATTTTATCCGAGATTGCATTGGCGACGTCGCTTACGTCGAAATGTCCGGCCTCTGTGGCCATCTGCGCGTGGAAGACCACTTGGAGGAGGAGATCGCCAAGCTCTTCTTTCAAGTCCGCCATATGACCGCGCTCGATCGCATCAGCGACCTCGTACGCCTCTTCGATCGTGTAGGGCGCGATTGTGCCGAAGTCTTGCTCAAGGTCCCATGGGCATCCGCCATTGGGATCTCGAAGCTGAGCCATGATCGCCACAAGCCGATCAAAGGCCGCTGGCGCGGCGCCGTTGGAGGAGGGGGCGTCGGACGACATGTGGTTCACTTTCGAAGGAACGGATCCTAGAGCGACAGTCATAAGCGACTCCCAGCGAACGGCAAAGCGCTCGGCCGGTGAGCGCTTAAGGATCGGCCGTCGCAGACGCGCACCCGCCCCGTAACGCCGATAATCAATATTATGGGAAATTACAGAGAAGCGCATTCATAAGAGGCTTCGACAACCATGCCGTCATAAGCTGGCTCGACATTGCGCGGCAGTTCGCCCTTCAGCGTTCGATAGTCGAGATCCACATGAAGATTTGTGAGAATCGCGCGCTCGGGTTTGATCCGCTCGATCCATGCCAGCGCCTGCTCGACATGGGCATGGGTCGGATGCGGCGTATACCGAAGCGCATCGACGATGAGGATCTCGACCCCCTCAAGGGCCGCCAACGAACGTTCGGGAAGATGATTGGTATCGTTGCAATATGCGAGCGGCCCGAAGCGAAACCCGAGCGAGTCGATGCGTCCATGCCGTTGGATCACAGGCAGTACGGATATCGCCCCCCCGGGGCCCGAGACGGCGAACGGCGAGAAAGGCTCGATCAAGGGCTGCTGGTCGAGAATAGACGGATAGCCGCCCGCGCCCTCGAAACAGTAAGCGAATTTCTGCGTAAGCGAGACCGAAGTCGGCTCATCCATATGGATGGGCATTCGCCGCCGCATACGAAGTGCGAGGGCGCGAAGATCATCCAATCCATGGGTCTGGTCGGCGTGGTCATGGGTGATCAAAACGGCGTCCAAACGCTTGACGTCGGCTCTCAGAAGCTGTTCCCGAAGGTCGGGCGAGGTGTCCACCAGGACGGCGGTCGAATCTGTCGCGCTGTTCCGGCGGCTTTCGACCAGGATCGAACACCGGGACCGGCGGTTCCGCGGCTCGGCCGGATCGCACGCGCCCCAGTCGCCGCCGATGCGCGGAACACCGCCCGACGAGCCTGTGCCGAGCAAGGTCGCCTTGAGGCGATTCTCGCTTAGGGCCGTCACGGCGCCCGCTCGAAGAGCCGCAAGGCGTTCGCTTCGGTCTGTTGCGCGACCTCTTCCGCCGTCATGTTGTGGAGCGCGCCTAAGGCCCTTGCGACGTCTGGCAGATACGCAGGCTCGTTCCGTCGCCCTCGGTGCGGGACCGGCGCGAGGTAGGGACAGTCTGTCTCCAGAACGATCCGATCCAGCGGCAGCTCGGCGATCACCGCCCGCACCGCGTGGGCGTTCTTGAAGGACAAAATGCCCGACACCGAGAAATAGGCGCCGAGCGCAAGCGCCCGCTCGGCGAGCCGCGCTCCGCCCGTATAACAATGCAAGAGCGGCGTGAACGGTGCCTGCGCATAGCGGCGCTCCAGGACGTCCCCCATCAAATCGTCGCCGTCGCGCGCGTGCAGGATTAACGGCAAGCCGGTCGCCTGGGAGGCTGTGATATGCGCCTCCAAGCTCGCGCACTGAGCGTCTTGAGGGCTGTAATTGTGGTGAAAGTCG
>CAYYNG010000320.1:0-3187 GCA_964472435.1 uncultured Hyphomonadaceae bacterium
GTTCGGGGATCGCGGGCCGAAGCGGAAAACGCCCTAGGTCGCCGCGTCGCGCACTTTCCAGCTAGCATACCACATCGCGCCGCACTGATCGCCGCGCGCTCGATGTCGGAGATAGACGCGGTGAACGCCGGTGTCCGAGGCGATGATCTCAGCGTTTCCTTGGCCGGACTCCTGGATGACGACCCGGTGTTTTCCATCTCGCTGATTGGACGAGCGCCGATGGATGCCTGCGAGATCCGCCGAAAGCACGAGCTCGCCGCAATCCATCTCGGTGCGATAGTCGAAGACAATGCGCTGGCCCGCTTCGACATGGAATTCGCGCAGACCGCCTGAGTCGCCTGTGCTGGCGCGGCGATAGAACGCATGATTGTGCAGCATTCGTTGCCAGACCGGACCGTCCAGCTTGGCTTCTGCAAGCTGTGGCGACGACGCAGTGTATTGGTAGCCGACGACCGGCAACCAGCTGCCCGGCATGGCGAGCTTGTAGCCGCCCATGCTTAGAAGCGCGATGCCTAACCCGATGACCATCTTGGCCCCTTGCCCCAGGGGGAGATCGTCAGTGATGCTGGAAAAGATGCTCATGCGACAACAATATCGTTTTTCAATAAATCCCTGGTAAACATCATGGATTGAATTTCGGGATGTCTGAGAATTCCAACCGGCGCGGCGTTGAGATTGGCCGAATGGCGGGTCATGCTGAGCGATCGGATTGATACAAGGGGGGGGCGCGGCATGGGCGAGCTTCTGTTGGTGATCGACGAGGGCACCACCTCGACCCGGGCGATCGCGTTTGATCGAGACTTCCAAGAGCGCGCCGTCGCCCAGTCCGAAATCCCCCTGACCTTCCCAAACGACGGCTGGGTCGAGCAAGACGGCGAAGCCATCTGGCGCGAGACGGTCGGGGTTTGCCGCTCAGTGATCGAGGTGGTGGGCGGCGCAGATCAGGTCGCTGCGATTGGGATCACCAACCAGCGCGAGACAACGCTCCTTTGGGACCGGGCGACCGGCGCGCCGATCGCGCCGGCCATCGTGTGGCAGGACCGGCGGACGGCTGCTGCTTGCGACCGCCTGCGCGCCGAGGCGCGAGAGACCGGCGTCCAGGCGGAGACAGGGCTGCTGCTCGACCCTTATTTCTCTGCGACCAAAATCGCGTGGTTGCTCGACAACACGCCCGGCGCCCGGGCGCGGGCGGAGGCGGGGGAGCTTGCCTTCGGCACGGTTGACAGTTTTCTGATCTGGCGGCTCACCGGAGGCCGGGTGCACGCAACAGACGCGACCAACGCTTCGCGCACCTTGCTCTACCGCCTGGGGCTCGGCGACGACGGCTGTTGGAGTTCCGACATGGCGGAGCTTTTCGGCGTGCCTCAGACTTTGTTACCGGCCGTGCGGCCGAGCGGGGCGGCCTTCGGCGAGACCGATCCCGAGCTATTCGGCCGGTCGCTCCCTGTGCTCTCAGCTGTCGGCGACCAGCAAGCGGCCCTCGTGGGGCAGGGCTGCCTTGCGCCGGGCGAGGCGAAAATCACCTATGGCACCGGCGCTTTCTTGGTGGCCAATACGGGCGCGGCGAAGCCGGCATCTTCGAACCGCCTTCTCGGCACCGTGGCTTATGAGGCGCCGGGCGCGGCCGCTTTCGCTTTGGAGGGCTCTATCTTCAACGCTGGCACGGTGGTGAAATGGCTGCGCGACGAGCTCGGCCTGATCGGCCGCGCGGCCGACACCGAGGCGATGGCCGCGGGGCTCGCCGACAATGGCGGGGTCTATTTCGTTCCGGCTTTCACGGGCCTTGGCGCCCCGCACTGGAACGCCGACGCACGGGGGGAGATCACGGGCCTGAGCCGCGGGGTCGGCGCCGCCCACCTGGTTCGCGCAGGGCTGGAGGCGGCCGCTTACCAGACCCTCGACCTGCTTGACGCATTCGAGGCGGATGGCGCGGCGGTCTCCACCTTGCGGGTCGATGGCGGCATGGCGGCGAACAATTGGCTGATGCAATTCATCGCCGACATTTGCGGCCGGCCCGTGGAGCGCCCGGACTATATGGAGATGACGGCGCTCGGCGCCGCGGCGCTGGCGGCTATGCAGCTTGGTTGGACAACGCCCGGCGCCTGGACCGAGCGCAGGGCCGCGGCCGGCCGCACGTTCGAGCCGCAAATGGCCGCCGGGGTTCGCGACGCGGCGATCGCCGGGTGGCGCCAGGCGATCGGTAAAGCGCTTTGTTGAACCGCTTGCCGCCATGAACCCTTTCTAAACAAGGCGCTCAGGCTGGGTTGCGGCGGGGTGTGGGATACCGCACCCATGATGAAACGCATCATGCCTCTTGGAGCTTCGGCCGCTGCGTTGGCTGCGTCCGCACTCTTCGCCCTTCCGGCTTCGGCCGACACCGGTGTGCGCGGCGCGCGCGTTGTGACGACCGAATTCACCGTCGGCGGGGCCGATCTCCGCCACGCGGTCCATCACCGCGGCCACCGCCGCTTGAACCAATTCGGCCAGACGCGCCGCGAGGTGCGCCGGCTGAGCGCCGATGCGCTTTATCGATGCGATGCGGCGCTCGACTATAAGGCAAGCGCGATCGGCTTCCGTCGCGCGCGGTTCGTCCACGATCCCTATGTCGAGCAGATCGGGCCCTACGGGTTCCGTGTGAGCGGAAAAGCGCAGCTCGGCCGTGGGCGGTTCGCCCGGTTTCAGCCGGTCTCCTGCGTCGTGCGCCGGGGCGAGGTGCGCAGGTTCGCCGGCCTCAGCGGCCTCCGCCACGGCGTCCGCCATTTCGACGCGCCCCAGCCGCGCGTCGGCTTTTCGGTGACCGTGGGCGATCGCTGGTAGGCCTTGGGCCCAAACCGCCGAGAATGAAAGGACGGCGCGTTCCGGAAGACCGGGACGCGCCGTTGCGCTTGCGCGGGGCGCGCGAGGCTTTATCACTGCGCGGAACGATTTTTCCGATCAGGGGCAGGGCCTTATGGACGACATTCTCGAAACGCTCGAACAGCGGCGCGCCGCAGCGCGACTGGGCGGGGGTGAAAAACGCATCCAGCGCCTGCACGAAAAGGGCAAGCTGAGCGCCCGCGAGCGGATCGAGGTGCTGCTCGACGAAGGCAGTTTCGAAGAATACGACATGTTCGTCGAACACCGCGCCCAGGATTTCGGCATGGCCGAGCAGAAAATCCCCGGCGACGGCGGCGTCACCGGCCACGGC
>CAYYNG010000321.1:0-2492 GCA_964472435.1 uncultured Hyphomonadaceae bacterium
GCCGCTCCATGGCGCTGGGATCGACCTCGCCTTCCAGCGCGGGCGCGTCCACTGCGGCCACGGCCTTCGCTCGCTCGAACACCTCCGGCCGCTCCAGTTTGCGGGCGAGGGCCCGCATCGCGGCCAGCCAATCCTCACTCGTCCGACCGCCGTTCCAGGATGTGAGGTTGACCCGGTGAAGTGGCTGGTAGGCCAAGAGGATATCGTAGGGCCCAAGCAGCTGCAGCTCTAACGGGATGAGCCGCTGCGCCTCATGGGCGAGCCGCGCTTCTTGCCGCACCCATTCCCGGCTCAACGCGTAAGGCGTCCAACACCCGAGCGTCGCCTTAGCGTTCTGAACAGCATTTCGGATCTTGTCTGGAAACGCTTCCCCGCCATCAATGTCGTGAATGTCGAAAAACGCTGTGAGGCCGAGCTCGTTGAGCGCTGCCTTGATCGGCTCAATACGCGCACGCTCTGTTCTGGCGTACGAGATGAAGACGTCGTGCGCATCAGTTTCGTTGTGCATGGCCCCACTCCAGCACTTCGTTGAGATCGGAGTTCACCAAGTTTCCGATCCGAAGACAACTTGAAATGTGCGATGATGGCGCTGTCTGGGCTTAGCCTAGCGTCAGCCGTTCGTGCTCGCTCGCCGCTTTGCGGTTGGCGCCGATGGGCAGGCCGCAGATCTGGAGATGTCCGAGGCGAGCCCGGAGGCTGGCAGTATCCGCCAGAAGGGTTCTCATGGCGCTGAGGCTCGTCCGAACCGTTCCCAGCGTCGCCGGGCGGCCGTCGGCGAGATCTTTGAAGAAGAGCGCGGGCTGGCCGGTCGCTGCTGAGAGGTCGCCGATAAAACCAGGCGCGGCGCTTTCCGCTTCGCGAATGAAGGCGCGGTCGAAGAGATCGATCCGATAAACCGCCGGCAACACTTTCATGTGCTTATACATCTGCGCCTTGAGCGCGTCCGCCCCATGGTCGGCGAGCGCATGCTCGCAAGCAAGCAGTATGAGGGCGGCCTTCTGGAGGAAAACCGGCTGCTGGCTGCGGCACGCGCGAAGTTGATTGTAGGAAAGGCTGTCCCAATGGGCGTCGCCGGGCGCAAAGTCCGTCCATCCGGTCTCGTGCACCGTCGCGAGCGCGCGCTGGGCGTAAGCTGTGAGCGATTTTACGTCCCCGATCCGCGCCGCGCGCAGAAACCAGCGCAGACCCTTGAGGTAAAACCGTCGGTTCGGCCCATGGTCGAACTCCCAGCCGGAATAGGACCGGACGGGCGGGCGGCCGTCCGCAGCCGGCATGTCGGCGATGGGAGCGTCCAAAAGATCTTCGTAAGCGGCGGGCCGGGCGGCCGCGTCGACGCGCTGATCGAGGATATGCACCCGCCCGCCAAAAGCCCGTCGCGCCATTGCCCGCATGCTAAAGACTCCATCACTCTACTCAAATCACCTACGTCGATTGATGGAATATGATTAATAAGGAATGGATCGCCCTGAAATCGCCTCAAATATAATCGATCCGGCGAATTTGGCCTGAATTAGCCGATATGAGTCCAAATTTGATGTTTGTTTATATTGATTGATCGACATTCATGTTTACATTTGATTTTCTTATGCAAATAAAGTGTTACTGGCAGGGCGGCGGGCGTGTGCAGCGCCGTCGGCGCCGCGCGCCGGGCTCGGTTTGGTTCCGACGCTGCGAATTGGTTGAGCGGCCGCAGTCATAAGGACAGTATGGCGCGAAAGGAGTGCTCGAATGGCTGACGGATCCCGCGCAACGGCGAAACGGTTCAACCTCGCGCTCCAAGGCGGCGGCGCCCACGGGGCGTTCACTTGGGGGGTGCTCGACTGGATCTTGTCTGATCCAAGGCTTGAGATCGACGCGATCACCGGGGCCAGCGCCGGGGCCATGAACGCCGTGATCCTCGCCGAGGGGCTTGCGACCGGAGGACGGGAGGGCGCCCGGCGGCGTCTCGCCGAGTTCTGGGGCAAGGTGGGCGAGGCGGCGCGCCACAGCCCGATTCAAAGATCGCTCATGGATCGATGGATGGGGAGTTGGAGCCTCGATGCCTCCCCTGGCTACCTCTTCTTCGACATGGTGAGCCGCGTGGCGAGCCCCTATGACTTAAATCCTTTTAATATCAACCCGTTGCGGGACATTCTCGCTGACATGGTCGACTTCGGCGCGGTCTGCAGCTGCAGTCCCGTCACCCAGCTCTTCATCTCGGCGACCGATGTCGAAACCGGTCGGACGAAGGTCTTCAATCAAAGCGAACTCACCGTCGACCATGTGATCGCGTCGGCCTGCCTGCCCTTTCTGTTCCAGGCTGTTTGGATTGATGGAAAGCCCTATTGGGACGGCGGCTACATGGGCAATCCGCCGCTCTGGCCGCTCTTCGACAACGCCGACAGCGATGATGTCGTCATTGTGCAGATCAACCCCATGACGCGGCCCGGCGCGCCGCGGACCGCGCGGGACATTCTCAAGGCGCACGTCCTCTCTCCCTTCCCGGAGCTTCC
>CAYYNG010000321.1:2502-3183 GCA_964472435.1 uncultured Hyphomonadaceae bacterium
ACACAATCGCCTGAACCACACCACCTTCAAGGCCGCGCTATTGCGCGAGCTGCGGGCCGTCTTTTTCGTCACCCGTCTGATGAAGGACGGCCGGCTGGAGGGGACGGGCTATCGCCGCGTGCTGCCCCATATCATCGGCGACGAAGCCACCATGGCGGCCCTCGGGGCCTCTTCGAAACTCAACGCAGAGAACAAGTTCTTGGAGATGCTTTTCCAGAAGGGGCGCGCGGCGGCCAAGGCCTGGTTCACCGCGCATTTCGATGATTTGGGCGAGCGTCCCACCATTGACCTTCGCGAGATGTTCGCAGGAGAGGAGGATCCCCTCGATGGCGAGCGAATCAAGCGAAAGGCCAATTTCCAGAGCGGCTGAGGCGGCCTCCCCCCCGGGCGGCCTTATTCGGCCGCCGTTTCCATGGGCTTGGGCGCGGTTAAGAACCCGCCCGATTGCCGCGCCCAGAGCTCCGCGTAAAGCCCCCCGGCGGCGACCAATTCGTCATGGGTCCCCTGCTCGACGATCGCCCCTTGATCGAGGACCACGAGCCGATCCATCGCTGCGATGGTGGAGAGCCGGTGCGCGATCGCGATCACGGTCTTGCCCTCCATCAGCGCGAAGAGCCGGTCTTGGATGGCGGCCTCGACCTCGGAGTCGAGGGCCGAGGTCGCCTCATCCAGCACAAGGAT
>CAYYNG010000322.1:0-3177 GCA_964472435.1 uncultured Hyphomonadaceae bacterium
CGACGCCCACTCGATTTCAGCTGGGCTTGATTATCCCGGCGTCGGTCCCGAACACGCGTTTCTTAAAGAGACGGGCCGGGCCGAGTACCTCACATGCACGGACAATGAGGCGCTGGAAGCATTCCAGCTCTGCACCCGGCTCGAGGGGATCATCCCGGCGCTAGAGCCGTCCCACGCGCTCGCGCGGGTCGGCGAAACGGCGATGGCGCTCGGACCCGGAGGGATTATCGTGCTCAATATGTGCGGCCGGGGTGATAAGGACGTGTTCTCCGTCGCCGATGCGTTGGGGGTGAAGATCTAGCGACTCTTTCAATGATTAGTCATTGATTTAAAGAAATCTATCATTATCCATTGAGCATGGACAACCGAACGGATTATTTCCTGCTGCTAGGCGATCTGGAGGGCTCGAGCCGCATGGACCCGCCGACCGCAGGCGCCGCAGGCGATGCCTTGTCGAGCGCTTTAAGCGCCGCAAACGCGACGTTCGCCACCGATATCGCTGCGCAGCTTGAGATCAATTACGGCGACGAGTTCGCTGGTCTCTTCCACCGGCCTGGGCCGATATGGCGGATCGTTTGGTCGGTTCGCGACGCGCTGCGTCCGTCGGGTTTCCGTTTCGCCGTTGCTCGGGGGCGGGTCGGGCGCGCCGCGGAGACGACCCGCGAAATGGGCGGGCCGGTGTTCAAGACCGCCAGCGACCTTATCGATCGGCTGAAGATCGACCGCAGGTTCGGAGCCTGGCGGCTCGGCGGCGAGCCGCGGCGGGACGCGACCTTGGAGGCGCTGACCGGGTTGAGCCACGCTGCCGTCGAGGCGATGACCGATTATCAATACGCCGTCTACCGCGGTCTGCGCGCGGGCGAGACCCAAACCGACCTCGCCGCGCGGCTTGATAAATTCCCGCAATCGATCTCCGACGCCGTTCGCCGTGGCCAAGCCGAGCTGGTGTTGGAGGCGGAGGCGGTCATCGACACATGGCTTCAGGCCGAGGATCAATGACATGCCATTGAGTGTCGACTTTCAATGGCTTTTGGACCAGCTCGAGGCTTACGCCGTCGTGGCCGGTCTCTTCGCTGCGGCGTTCATTCTTTCAACCATCGTCATCCGGGTCGGGGTGCCACGGCTCAGCGGCGATGGTCTTCGATCCGGCCTGGAAACCAAATCGGCGCCGGATCCGGACAAGACGCTGGAGCGGCTATTGGACGGCGGCCGGCTGCCCGAAAGCGCATCAAGCGACATTTTCGATCTGAGATCGACCGGGTTTTGGATCGGCTTCTGCGAAACCTTCCTGATCTTCGTTCTGGTCTTCGCCGACGCGTTCAATGCGTTGGCCATCATTATCGGTGCGAAGCAATTCGTCCGCAGCGAGAAGATCAAAACCAATCCCTCCTACTATCTTCTCGGAACCCTTGCGAACCTCTCCATCGCGATCCTCTTCGCGCTGATCGCACGCGGCCTTGTGCAGATCCCGACGTCTAGCGCCGCTTGACGCCGCTCGGCCGGATCGGCACACCCCTCGGCCATGCCTGTCGCCCGGATCTCCGCCAAATTCGCAACCACCAAGGCCGAGGGCCGCGCGGCGCTGGTGGCCTATTTCATGGCGGGCGATCCAGACCTTGAGACAAGTTTCCAGTGCATGACGGCGCTTGCGGCGAACGGGGCCGACATCATTGAACTCGGCGCGCCCTTCACCGACCCGATGGCCGACGGCCCGGCGATCCAAGCCGCCGGCCAACGCGCTCTTTGGGGAGGGACGAGGCTGACGGACGCGCTGGCCCTCGCTCGCCGGTTTCGCGACGCGGACACGGAGACGCCGATCATTCTGATGGGGTATGCCAACCCCGTCCACAAAATGGGCGAGGCGGCCTTCGCCCGCGCCGCCCGAGAGGCCGGGCTCGACGGCGCGATCATCGTCGATCTGCCGCCGGAGGAAGACGGCCCGTTGCGCGCGGCCTTCGCCGCGGAAGACCTTGCCGTCATCCGCCTCGCGACGCCGACAACGGACCCGAACCGCATGCAGGTGGTGGCCCGGGGCGCTAGCGGGTTCCTTTATTACGTCGCCGTCACCGGGGTCACCGGCGGCCGGCGCGCGAACCCCGGGGATATCGCCGCCGACGTCGCCATGGCGCGGGAGCTGTCGGGCTTGCCCGTCTGCGTCGGTTTCGGCGTCAAAACGGGCGATCAAGCCGCTGAAATGGCCGAGATCGCAGACGGGGTTGTGGTGGGGTCTGCTTTCGTGGAGCATGCTGCAGCGGCAGCGGACGCGAACACGCCGGGTGCAGCGCCCGAAGGCATGGCGAATTTAGCCGCCGAACTTAGCGCCGCGATAAGGCGCGCGCGCTAAGGTGAGCGTCAGAACGGAGGATACCGGCACGTGAACTGGCTCTCCAATATGCGGCCCCCGGGCCTCAATCTGCGTGGGTTTCTGCAAAAGCGCGAAACCCCGGATAATCTTTGGATCAAGTGCCCCAAGACCGGGGAGTTGATCTACCGCAACGACCTTGAGGAAAGCTGGTGGGTCACGCCGGCCGGGGCCCACCTGCGCATTTCGCCGCGCACGCGCATGCGGATGTTGTTCGACGACCAGGCCTGGGAAGCCGTGCCCCTGCCGGAGGTCGCCCGCGATCCGCTGAAATTTCGCGACGACAAGCCTTACCCGGTTCGGATCAAGGCCGCCAAATCCAAGATCGAGGCCCGGCGAAAAGAGGAGGCGGACGAGGGCGGCGGCGAGCTGATCCAGGACGACTGCATGACCGCCGCCTTCGGCAAGGTCGGCGGCGTCCCCACGGTGATTTTGGTTCAGGACTTCGCCTTCATGGGCGGATCCCTGGGGATGGCCGCGGGCGAGGCGTTCATCACCGCCGCCCAGACCGCTGTCGCAAAAAAGGCGGCCTTCGTCGTCTGCACCGCTTCGGGCGGCGCGCGGATGCAAGAGGGCACGCTGAGCTTGATGCAGATGCCGCGCACGACCCTTGCGATCGAAGAAGTGCGCGAGGCGGGGTTGCCCTACATCGTCGTCCTGACCGACCCGACATCCGGCGGGGTTTCCGCCTCCTATGCGATGCTTGGCGACGTGCACATCGCCGAACCTGAAGCGATGATCGCCTTTTCCGGTCCGCGCGTGATCGAACAGACCATCCGCGAAAAGCTGCCGGACGGCTTCCAGAGCGCGGAGTT
>CAYYNG010000323.1:0-3175 GCA_964472435.1 uncultured Hyphomonadaceae bacterium
GAACAGCCTCGGCCTGACCGGCGCCGAGCAGGTGACGATCAAGGGCGTCGCCGACATTGCGCCGCGGCAAGAACTCGAAATCGAGATCAAGATGGCCGACGGCTCGGTAAAGACCGCGCCGGTCCGAGTCCGGATCGATACGGAGAACGAGCTCGACTATTACCGGAACGGCGGAATTCTCCATTATGTTCTGAGGTCTCTCGCCGCCGCTGCGTAAACTGAGACGCGCCGTCGCGGTCACGGCCGTTTGATTGGGTCGCGATCAACAGCCTGCATATATTGCGGCCATGTTTCGCTTTCTTGCCCTTTCAGCGGCGCTCATGGCGCTCGCACCGTTATCTGCGTCCGCAGACCCGGTCGTGATCGAGCTCTTCGGTTCGCGCAACTGCGCCGAATGCCCAAAGGCGAACCGGACCTTGGCGCGGGTTAAAGATGAAGATCAGGATGTCCTCATCCTGTCATGGTCCGTCGATTATTGGGATTTCCTAGGCGAGCGGGACGCGCGCGCGCTTCCCGAGGCGATGGATCGCCAACGCGCCTATGCGGACCGCATGCGCCTGCGCGGCCCGTACACGCCGCAAACGGTTTATAATGGCGAGAAGCAGTGTCCCGGAAATCGCTACCGCGACGTCGTCGACCGCATTCGCGACAGCCGCAGCGGCGGGGGCGCGTCGCAGACCCCCGTTCTCACCCGCACCGAAGGCGGCCTCGCGATCGACGGGCCGATCGGCTGGGAGTCCGATGTGTTCCTCGTCGAGTTCGAACCCGAAGCGACGGATGAAGAAGGCCTCGTAAACGCTGTAACGTCTGTGCGGCGTCTCGGCGGATGGTCCGGCGGGCCCGTTTCCTTCGCCGTGGATTGCGAATTGGGCTGCGCCGTCTTGGTGCAGGAGGCGGATTATGGCGAGATCAAAGGCGCGCTGCGCCTCCAATAGCGCTTAAAGAGCGCCGGGCTGCACGATCTCGTCGACCGGCGTTGTGAATTCGTTCCAATCGAACCGCGAAAGCTCGAAAGCCCAGCCCGCGGCGCGGGCGTTGATGGTCTCGGCCCGGGCCGCGCCTTCGCCGGCCTCCACCGCGCGCAGGGTGACGAAGACGCCCTCGGCCTCCCGAAAAGCCTCTAGCGCCACTTCCAGGCCGTCATGGGTCGCCGTCACATGCTGAGCGACGGGCTCGGTGGCCAGCGCCGCGGCGGGTTTAACGCCGATCGGCGCGAACCGGGTCAAGGCCAAGGCCGGCGTCGCCGCGGCGAGGCGGCTGACGAGCGGCCCCACCTGGAACGGGGGCGCCGGGCGAAAGTCCCGAAGGTCCCCGCCAGGCTCCCTAGCCAATCGTAGCGCCGCCCCGACTCGTCGCGCATCGTCACCGCCGCCACAGAGGCGGGCTGCATGTCGACGATATTGAGATCCAGCCAAGCGGCGCGGCTATACAGCGGAGGAAGCGCCCCGTCGACGCGAAAGGTTTGGGCCTCGTCGGGGAGCCGCGCATAAAACCGCTCGCCCCGGCGACCGAGGACGATGCGCCCGAGGGCCGCGCCATCGCCGCCGCGCGCTTCGAGGAGCGCGCCAGCGCCGCCCTGTTCCGGCGCGCCGAGGCCGAGCCGGTCGAACTTCGCCGGATCGCGGGTCTTCGCCTCGGCCCAGCGCAGCGTCGCCAGCCCCTCGACAAGCTCCGACAGAGGTTCGGTGCGGATCGGAAACCCGCCGGCGTCCGCCATGATCCAGCCTGCGTCCGCCGCCCGGAGCGTGTAGCCGCCGTCCGCAAGGGTCACCTCGATCTCGGAGAGCGCTGCGACGCCGCTGGCGAAATCGGGCAAGGCGAGCGCGCCCTCGCGGGCCGACGCGTCGGGGCCGCCCCGGGGGCCGATCCCCTCGAAGGCGATCATCAGGACCGAAAGGCCCGCGACGCCTGCCGCCAGCATGGCCAATGTGCGCCGCCGCGACGCCTCCCGAAGCGCTGTCATCCTTGACGCCTCCGCCACATCACAAGCCAGCCGACCAGGGCGACGAGGACCGGGGCCGCCCAAATATTGATCCCGCGCAGGACGGCCTCCAGGCTATCGATGTCGCGCCGGAAGTCCCGCTCGATTTCTCGAAGCCGCGCGCGGGCCTCGACGATGTCTTGCCTTACGGCCGCCAATTCGCTCCGCTCGGCATCGCTAAGATCGGCGTCGAGATCGCCGGCGAAGAATCCGCCGCCAGCGCCTTGCGTCTGTAATTCTTCCAGGCGAATGCGCGCCGCCTCCAATCGCTCCTCGAGCAGGGTTTGCTCGTTGAAGAACCGCGCTTCGGCGGCCTCTCGCAAGGCGATGACGCGGGTCATCGGACGCGGATTGGCGGACCGGGAGCGCAGACCGACGAGGCCGTCGCCGCCCGCGAGCGTGTCCAGCGCGTTGAGGATGAACGTCGCATTGTCGGCGAGGGCGAGGCCGGGAGCGCCGGGATCGATGTAGAACCCGTCATCCAAGACATCCGCGTCGGCCACGAGGACGATGTCGGCCGGCGCAGCGCTGGTCTCGAGATGCGGCTGGTTCGGCGACACATCCGCCGACGGCGCGCCGCCAGGAAACGCGGTCGGCAACGTCCCCGTCAGCCGGCCGGCCAGCACAAGGGGAGCGTCAAGCGCGTCATAAGCCTCGACGACCTCCTGGGGCCGCGCGTTCGCCATCGCCCGATCGGGGTCGAAGTAAGACGGCGCCTCGCCCGTGGTGATGAGCGGAACGAAGGCGGCGCCGGGGCCGCCGCTAAATGTCAGCGCGCCCGCGGCCCCAAAGTGGACGGGCCGCCCCAGCGCGGCTGTCGCAAGGTCGCCGGTGTTCATCCGCTCGGGCGGTGCGGCGATGAACAGGGGCTGGCCCACGAGGCTGCGCCGACCCGCCTCGTCCGTAATGTTCACCGCAAGCGCCGAACCGGCGTCCGCCACCACGTCCCTCGACAGCGACCCACCCCAGGCTAGGCAGCACGCGCCGAGGCCGGCACGGCCGGGGATCACGAGCAGGTCCAGATCTGCGACAGCGCCCTCGCCGGCGACGCCGATGCGATCGCCGAGTGCGAGCGGGTGATCCGTGACGCGCGCGCCAATTAGCCGAAACGCCCTCCGGGGCGTCCGCGGGAACTGGCCTACCCGCGCTGATGAGGCTGGCCACAACGGGAGACAGACATGAGCGAGTTCCACT
>CAYYNG010000324.1:0-3136 GCA_964472435.1 uncultured Hyphomonadaceae bacterium
CGGTGAGGATGTCATTGTATTGTCCCCGGCCGATATCCTCGACCTCCCAGCGCGCGCGGATGCGGAAGCCGCCGCGACCTGTCTCATAGGCGTCGAGTATGGCCGAGCGGGGCTCGACCACCACCCCGCCCGTCGGGAAATCCGGGCCTGGCATCACCGTCAACAGCGCCTCGGTCGAGGCTTCAGGTTGGTCGATCAGCATCAGCGCCGCATCGATCACCTCGGCCGCATTGTGGGGCGGGATAGAGGTCGCCATGCCGACGGCGATGCCCGTCGCGCCATTGGCGAGGAGGTTCGGAAACCCGGCCGGCAGCACGACCGGCTCGGAGTTTTGCTCGTCATAGGTGTCGCGAAAATCGACGGCGTCTTCGTCAAGCCCCTCTAGGAGGAGCCGGGCCGCGTCCGTCATTCGGCTTTCGGTGTAGCGCATAGCGGCGGCCGCATCGCCGTCGACATTTCCGAAATTGCCCTGGCCGTCGACGAGCGGATAGCGGACCGAGAAGTCCTGGGCGAGGCGGACAAGGGTGTCGTAGATCGAATTGTCGCCATGGGGGTGGTAGTTGCCCATCACCTCGCCCACGATCTTCGCGCACTTCCGATACGCGCCGTCGGGGTTCAGCTTCAATTCGCGCATGGCATAAAGAATGCGACGTTGGACAGGTTTCAGACCGTCTCGCACGTCGGGAAGGGCGCGCGCCGTAATGGTCGAGAGGGCGTAGGCGAGATAGCGCTTGGAGAGCGCCTCGGCCATCGGTTCGCTGATGATGCGGCCCGGTTCGCCGTCGATCACATCCGCCATGTCTCGCCTCTTTCTAGCGCGTCCTTGAACCGATGTTTGCTCGGTTCGGCCTGAAAACAGGGTTAACAGAAACCGCGCATAGGTTAAGGAAGCGAGAACAGGCCGCCTGCGCCGGTCACGCGAATGTGCCGACATGCACGGTTTTCGCTTGGTCGATGCTATGTCACGGCCAAGTTCTGACGACAGAAGGATGACGATCCATGCATCGGACCGCTTGCTTTTCCCTCTTCGGCCTCGCCCTCGCCGCCTGCGGCGCGCCGGAAGCCTCCTCGCCCGCCCTAGCGAACGAAGCCGAGGCGCCCGAGCCGGCGGAGACCGTTTCGTCGACCCCTTCCACTTGGTCGGTCGTCGGCGACGAGTCGCGCGTCAGCTTCCTTTCGATCAAAGCTGGCGAAATCGCCGAAGCTCACCATTTCACCGAAGTGTTCGGCAGCGTGGAAGCCGATGGGGCCGTTGAAATCGATATACCGCTCGACACGGTTGAAACGGCGGTCGACATTCGAAACGAGCGGATGCGCGAGCTTTTTTTTGAAACGGCATCGTTCCCCACCGCTTCTGTGACGACCCAACTCGACCTCGCACAGTTCGACGATCTTGAAGTCGGCGAGCAGATGCGGACGCCCCTGACCGCGACGCTGCACCTGCACGGCGTGGATGCGGCCATTGAGCCGGAGGTGTTCGTCACCCGGATCGCCGAGAACCGGGTCACCGTCCAATCGATTGATCCCGTCTTGGTCCAGGTGAGCGACTTCGGCCTTGCGGCGGGGCTCGCCCAACTCCAAGAGCTTGCGAACCTGCCCTCCATTACGCCCGTGGCGCCTGTTAGCTTCACCCTGATGTTCGAAGGCTGAGCGTTAGCCGGCCCCGCCGTCCCTTAGGTCGCGAAACTCGGCGAGCCCCGCACGCTCCAAGCGGGTGAGCAGTCGATCGCGGGCGTCTGCGGGCGGGCGGTTGACGGGGGCGTAGATCCGCCGCTCGACGAAATGACCTGTCAGCATGAAGCCCGCCCCGATATCGACGGGCGTCGCCGGCGCCTTTATGTCCAGGCAAAAGGCGGGCAGCGGGAGCAGACGGTCTAGATAGTCTTCAGCTTCGGAGCCGCGCACCGCGCGGCCGGTGCGCGGCGAGACATGGGTGAGGCCGTCATTGGCGCCTGAGATCGCGCATTGGCTGAGGTCCAAGCCGTATCCTAGCGCCGCCAACACGCCCATTTCCCACCGGATATACATGGCGGGCCAGATGTCCGGCTTGTCGAGCGCGTCGAGAAGCACCGTAGTCGGCGGATAGAGCGCGGAGCCCGCCTCATCGCCTTCCTCCAGCGCGTCGCGCAAGAGCGCGCAAATGGACGCGACAGCGGCGAGTGCTTCGGCTTCGTCGAGATAATGGCTCGCCCGCTCGGACAGCGCCTCGGCCACGTCGAAGCGGCCCAGTTGATCCTCGAGCCGGCCCGTCCAGGCATGCGCCAGCGTATTGCCGGCCTCAAGCTGCGGCCGCTTGCGCCGCGAGGCGCCGCCATAGACGAGCCCCGCCCGCCGGCCGCGGGCCGCGGTCAAGGCATCGAGGATCAAGCCGCTTTCGCCGAACCGGCGCCCCCCGAGCACGATGGCGTGGTCTTCCCACTGCATGTCCGGCCAGCCTCCGAAAGGACAGGCCCGATCCATGCGGGCCCCCATTACGCCGCTCCATATATATCATCGCGTTTGGATGTTTCGCCGTTATCGACCGAGCGAGCCCAGGGACCGCGGCTTCGCGGCGACAGCCTTGGCCGGGGCGCAAGCCCTCGGCCTTGAGAGGGATCGACCGGCGGACGAGGCCGGCCTCGTCAACGCTTCCCGCGCAATCGTGCCGAGGATATAGACGCCCGCCATCACGACGCCACGGACCGTACCGGAGATTTTCGATTTCCCCACGCGCCGGCGATAGGCGGCCGGCGCTTCGGCGACCCGGAGCCCGCGCTTCAGGGCGCGGGCCTGCATCTCCACCGTCCAGCCAAAGGTCGGCGCCTGCATGTCGAGCCGGTCATAGGCGGATCGACAAATCGCCCGGAAGGGCCCGAGATCTGTAAATGGCGAGTTCCAGATATGCCGCATGAGGAAGCAAGCGAGGCGGTTGCCGAAGCGCTGCGGCAAGCTGAGCGCGCCCGGCTCCGTTTCGCCCAGCGCGCGGGAGCCGATCACGAGATCGGCGCGCCCAGTAAGGATCGGCGCCAGCAAAGCCGGCGCATCGTCGGGGTCGTCCGAGCCGTCCCCGTCCATAAAGAGCAGGGTATCGGCGTCGCCCGCCGCGGCGCCGCCCGCCAAACAGGCGCGGCCGTAGCCGGCGCCGGGGGCGGGGGCC
>CAYYNG010000325.1:0-3125 GCA_964472435.1 uncultured Hyphomonadaceae bacterium
CGCGCGCCGCGGACGACGGGATAGAACTGGGTGAAGACGAAGTCGGTCTGAGCGCTGGCTGCGTGGCAGGCGTTGCAGGCTTCGGTGGGGAAGGCTTCCGCGGTCGTGTTATAGGGCTGCGGTTGGTGGCCGAAGCTGAAATACGCCCAGTTGCCCGGCTCGTTCGGGAAGCGGGCGCTGTCTTTCACAGAGAGCTCAAGCCCGGCGAATTCGCCTTGCTGGTAGCCGACGCCGCTGACCTCGGCCGAGGAGCCGTTCTCATTGTTGCCGGTCGGGTTTTGGTAGACCGTCACCAGCTCTTTCGCGATCTGCGTGCCGTCCGGCCACTCGCCGGTCGCCTGGTAGTGGCGGAAGGCGGACGGCTCCACGTAAACATTGTGGAACTCCGGGAAGGGCGCCTGGCCGCCATTTAGGCCGTTCGGGGTTAGCGGGCTGCCGACAAACACCCAGCGTCGCCAATCGGCGGGCATCACGGCCGCGCCCTCGGGTGTGAAGTTCGCATGGACGATGCCTTGCGCAGACGCCATGAACATGGGCGTTGCGCCAAGCGAGGCAACGACCGCGACAGAGGCGAGAAGTTTCTTCATGGACATTCGGGCGACCTTTCGTGCCGGTGGGGAGACTCAATCAACCGCCCCACTCTTTCTACGGGTGCGGCAAATCATCCAATTCCGAATGGGAATAGTGTCGAAAACCCTCGCCTATGGTCTAAAAAAAATAATAGAAACAATGATCTTCCGCAGCTAAATTAGCGGTTACGAAGTTGTGAGCGCTCAAGCGCAAGCGCAGCATCATTAGGAGCAAGCGCGACAGCCTGGCCGTAGGCGGTCCGCGCGCCCTGAAGATCCCCAAGTCTGAGATACGCTCGGGCTAATTCACGCCATTGTTCCGCGTCGGCGTCGGCCCCAAGCGCTGACAATCGCGCGTCCGCCGATGCGAGCATCGCCGCGATCCTTGCAGTCCGCTGGGTTTCATCTAAGCCATCGAGCGCTCGAATCGCGTCCTGATCCAGGACCGGCGCGATCGGGCGTGGAGCCCCCAAAAGGGCGCGCGCGCTGCGAACCTCCGACGCCAGGGGATGCCCGTCCGGCGCGGCGGCGAGAAACCGGTCCCAAAACGCGCCCGCCGCTTGGGCGTCCCCGGCGGCCCTCGCGCGCCGGCCGAGATAATAAAGCGCTCCAGCGCTCGTCGGGTCGGCCGAGAGCGCGGATCGGAACGCCGCCGCCGCCTCAGGGTCGACATCGCCGCCGATGGCCCGCACGCGCGTCTCGCCGGCCGCGCCGAAGAGCGCCGCTTGTTCAACGGGATCATCGGTCAAGCCCGCGGCCGCCGCGAGCGCCTCGCTCGCCTCGAGCGGGCGGTCTGCCGCCAACAGCGCTTGCGCGACGTCGATCCATGCCGACCTATCGGCCGTGTCCGCCGCGACCATCGCCCCGAAACGTTCCAATACCGCGACTTTCACCGGTCGCAGATCGGCGGCGAGACCCTGCGTCGGCGATCCGACGCGGGGCGACAGATAGGTAGGGTCACCGAGCGACCCATAGGCGAGGCCGGCGACCGCCACGCTCAGGCCGAGCGCGGTCGCCGTCCGGGCGCCGGTTCCTACGTCGTCTTCCGTTCTTTCGCGGAACATCCAGAAAACAATGAGCAAACCCGCGGCCAGCGCGCCCAAACCCGCGGCGAACCCGAGGGCCATCTACGTTTCTCCGGTGTCGTCGTCGCTTCGACGCAGTTTAGAGAGTTTGCGCGCCCGCGTCGCCGTCAAGGCGCCGAGCAGCAGCGCGGAGACGCCCCATGTCGTCCAGACGTGGAAGGCGTAGCCGCCCATATTAAAGAACTCAGCCATGGACGGCGCCTCCTTTGTCGAGTTGATGAGGTGGGGCGACAGGCCGGCTCGGGGCCGGGGCCGCACGGGCCGACCGGCGCTCCAAAATGTCGATCCGGACGCCGGCGAACACGAGCCAAGCGAACAGAAACGCATAAGCGATAATCATTAGGGCGAGCGGCGCCAGCATGGCCGCATCGATCGTCGGCCCGTCTGCCCGCAGCAGGCTGGCCGGTTGGTGGAGCGTGTTCCACCAGTCGACCGAAAATTTCACGATAGGGACATTGATGAAGCCGACGAGGCCGACGATCCGGGCGATGCGCGCCGATCGCGCCCGATCGGTCCCCATCTCCCAGACCGCGATATAGCCGAGGTAAAGGACGAAGAGCATTAGCATCGAGGTCAATCGAGCGTCCCAGACCCACCACGTTCCCCAAGTCGGGCGCCCCCAAATCGAGCCGGTCAGCAGCGTCAGGAAAGCAAAGACGGCCCCCGGCGCAGCGGCGGCTCGGGCGCAGTGGTCGGCCAATGAGTGCCGCCACACAAAAGCGACGAGCCCCATCAGGGCGATGAAGCCGAAGCCGAGCTCCGCCATGATCGCGGCGGGGACGTGGACATACATGATCCGCACGGTCGCGCCCTGCTGGTAGTCCTCTGGCGAAGCGTAAAGACCGAGATAAGCGCCGATGGCCGCGGTGAGGGCGAAGAGGCTGAACGTGATCGGGCCCGCGACGTCGGCGAAGGCTTTAAACCGAGCCGGATTTGAGAAGTAGCTGAACATGGCTGTGACGCCTTTCGATCTATTCCAAACCTAATCTCAGCGCGAGCGCGGCGAAACCCGGTGCAAGGGCGGTGAAGAACACCGCAAGCGCCGAAAGAAACAGGAAGTCGGGCGACAAGACAGCGCCCTCTAGCGCGGCTCGCGTGGCGCCGAGGCCGAAGATCAGGACGGGCGCTGCAAGAGGCGCGGCCAACAGCGATGTTGCGCGCCCACCGCCTCGCAGCGCCGTGGTGGCCGCTGCAGCGACGAGGGTCGCCAAGGTCAAGGCCGCTGCGCCGACGGAAAGCGCCGGCAGCGCGAAGAAAACGCGGTCCTGGGGGACGGCGAACATGATCAGGGCAAGCGGGCTTGCCGCCAGGAGGGGCGCGCCCGCCACGCCCAACAGCGCAAGGCTCTTGCCGACGACATAGGGCGCGAGCGCCGCTTGCTCCGCAGCAAGCGTCGCGAGCGTTCCATCTTGAAGATCGTCGACGAACATTTCAGACACCGCCAGCTGGATCGAAAACAACATAGCAAGCC
>CAYYNG010000326.1:0-3119 GCA_964472435.1 uncultured Hyphomonadaceae bacterium
CGTCTGGGCGGCGGGCTCCGATGCGCTTTATTGGGTGAAGCGGGACGAAAACGGCCGCTCGTCGGCGGTGTTTCGGCGGGCGTTGGGCGAGGCCGACGACACACTGATTTACGAAGAAGAGGATCCCGGCTTCTTCGTCGGGGTCTCCGAAAGCCAGTCCGGCGACTATATCTTCATTACGGCGAACGATCACACGACGTCCGAATGGCGGTTCTTTCCAGCCGACGCCGCGGAGCCGGAGCCAAGGCTGGTTGCCGCGCGGGAGCCGGGCGTCGAGTACGCCATGGTCCAACAGGGCGAGCGGTTTTTTATCTCAACCAATCTCGGCGGCGCGGTGGATTTCAAGATCATGTCGACGCCCGTGTCGGCGCCCGGGCGGGACAATTGGACCGACCTGATCGACCACCGGCCCGGCGTGCTTATCCTCGATCTCATCGCGCTCAAGGACCATCTCATCCGGCTCGAACGGTTCGAGGGCTTGCCCCGGCTCGTCGTGCGGGACGCAGCCGGCGCGGAGCACACGATCGCCTTCGACGAGGCGGCCTACGATGTCGGCGCCTGGGCCGGCTATGAGTATGACACCACGACGATGCGGCTCTTCTACGCCTCGCCCTCCACACCCGACCAGGTCTTCGACTACGACCTCGCCACCCGGGAGCGTACGCTGCGCAAAACCCGCGAGGTGCCCTCGGGCCACGAGCCGTCGGATTATGTGGTGGAGCGCTTAATGGCCCCGGCCCATGATGGCGAGAGCGTACCGATCACGGTGCTCCGCCGCGCCTCGACGCCGACCGACGGCTCGGCTCCCCTCCTTCTCTATGGCTACGGCTCTTACGGTTTGACCATCGACGCCGACTTCCGAACCTCGCGGCTGAGCCTTGTCGACCGCGGCTTCATCTACGCGATCGCCCATGTCCGCGGCTCCCAAGCCAAGGGCTATCAATGGTATCTCGACGGCAAGCTTGAGAAAAAGCCGAACACGTTCCGCGACTACATCTCCGCTGGCCGGTTCCTGGTCGGCGAGGGCTATGGCGCGCCGGGCCGCGTGGTCGGGTTCGGCGGCTCGGCGGGCGGCCTTCTGATGGGCGCGGCGGCGAATATGGATCCGGGCCTCTTCGCCGGAATCGTCGCCGCGGTGCCCTTCGTCGACGTGCTCAACACGATGTCGGACGACAGCCTGCCGCTGACCCCGTCCGAGTGGCCGGAATGGGGCAACCCGCTGACGAGCGCCGACGATTACGACACGATCCTCGCCTATTCGCCCTACGACCAGGTGACCGACCAAGCCTATCCCGCTCTGCTCATCACGGGCGGCCTCTCAGATCCGCGTGTGACTTATTGGGAGCCCGCGAAATGGGCCGCGCGCCTGCGCCATCGGGCGCCCAATGGCGGGCCCTATTATCTGCGCATCAACATGGATGCGGGCCATGGCGGTGCGACGGGCCGGTTCGAGGGCCTGAAGGAAACGGCGGTGGAATACGCGTTCGCCCTCGCCGCGGTCGGGCTCGCCGACGGCGTCGACCTCGCGCCCTGACCCCTTCGGAAAAGGACGAAGAAAAAGCCCCGGCCGGCGATCGGTCGGGGCTTTTCGCCGGGTGCGGCAACCCGGATGCTAGATCGCGTTAAGCTGGCGCTGGAGTTCGGCGAGCTCTTCTTCGGCGACCGTCAGCCGCTCTGCCACCGTGGCGCACCCGGCCGGCAGGTTCTCGCCGCCGAGCAGGGACAGCCGGTCGCAGGCCTGCTTTTCGTTCCGATACTCGGTGACCTCTTGCTGTTTCTCGAAAACGTTCAGCGCAAAAGCCGTGCGATCTTCGGAACGCATGAAATCGATCCAACCCCGGCCGCCGCGATTGTTGGCGTTGCGGAAGGCTTCGCGGGCCCCGTCCCGGTCGTTTCGCTCGAACCGGGATTGGCCGATCAGCACCCAGGCGAGCCCGCGGTCTTTCAGTCCGCCGATCTCGATCGCGCGCAGGAGGGCCGTTTCCGTGTTTTCCCAATCCTGCAGCTCGGCATAGGACCGGCCGAGCCGTTCATACATCTCGCCGGAATTGTTGAGCTCCGCCGCGCGGCGGATCACGGGAATCGCCCGCTCATACTCGCGTGCGACTTGGTATAGGTTTGCGAGGAGTTCGAGCTTCTCGAAATCGCCCTCGATGCGGCCGTTCGAGATCTCTGTGTCGAGCACGCGGGCGGCTTCGTAGGGCGCGTTGAACTGGTTGTAGAAGTTCACGACCCGCATGATCTCGTCTTCGGTCTGCAGGATCCCGCCGAGATACATGGCCTTCTGAACTTCAAACGCTTTGCGCTCGTCGCCCGCCTGGAAATAGTCGCCGGAGATCGCGTCCCACAGGCGCCGATCGGTCGGGTCCCGAACGAGCAGCGCTTCCAACAGCTCGGCCTTCTTTGCGAGATTGCCCGTCTGATCATAAAGGAAGATCAAGAAGTCATAGACCTCGCGTTTCGCGTTCGGCCCGTCGATCGCAAACACTTTCTCCGCCCACTCAAGGGCTTTTTCATTGTCATCCAGCTTGGTGTTGAGGACGGCAAGGGTCCACATCTGGTCGCGGTTGGGTTGGCCGCCGAGTTGCAGCCACTCGCGGAAGCGCATCCGGGCGTTCGGCAAGTCTTCGATCGTGAGGTAGAGCTGGGCGATATTGAAGATTGTTTGCTCCCGCTCGGTCTCGGGCACGAAGCCCTGGTCGAGCGCAGATTGCAGGTCGCTGATGGCGCCGCGATAATCATCGTTTTGGATCTTCGCGCCTGCGCTGAGCCGAAGCGCAGCGCCTTGCTCGAAGCAATTGAGGTCCAAAGCCCGCATCTGGTTGAGCAGCTGCACCGCCTTGGCAGGGTTTTGGTTGGCGATCAGCTCGGTTTCCGCCTGGAGGTAGAGCTGGCCCGCCTCGTTCGCCGTCAGCTCGGTGATGGGGCAACCAAGCGTCGGCGCCTCCTGGGCCGCCGCCGGGGCGGCGTGCGCGAAAACCGTTAAAGCCGCGGCCGCGGCGCCGCTGAGAAACCGTTTGGTCGCCATGCGTTCTCTCCTCATTCGCCTCGGAGGCGTCGAGGGTTACTGAATAGGAACTCTACAAAAGGATCAAGGATCGAGCCTGTGATTTCGACCG
>CAYYNG010000327.1:0-3104 GCA_964472435.1 uncultured Hyphomonadaceae bacterium
CGGTCGGGCACGCCCATCGCCAGCTGGTTCATGAACGAGTCCGATGTGTTGATCGTGGTCGGCGCGTCGTTCTCAGACCATACGGGCATTTATGAAGGCGCCCCCACCATTCAGGTCGACACCGATCCTATGCGGATCGCCAAACGACACCCGGTCACCGCGCCTGTCCTGGGCGATGTCGGCGTATCGGCGATGTTGATGAAAGCCGAGGTCGACCGACTGGGGCTTCAAATCGACGACCGCAAGGGCGAGGTCGTCGAGCGCTGGGCGATTTGGCGGCGTGAGAAAGCTAAGCGGATCGAAGAGGATCGCGGGCTTGGCGTATCGGCGGCGGCGCTGTTCGACGCGCTGACGCGGTATGCGCCGGAAGATGCGATCCTGCCCGTGGACGTGGGCAACAACACTTACTCCTTCGGCCGGTATTTCGAGCCGACCGGCAAGCAGAGAGTGTTGATGTCAGGCTATCTCGGTTCGATCGGCTTCGCCTTCCCGGCCGGGATGGGCGCTTGGGCGGCGACCCAGACCCGCGACGAATTTAAAGGACGCAAGGTCATTTCCGTCTCGGGCGATGGCGGTTTCGGCCAGTACGCGATGGAGTTCACCACCGCCGTCAAATACAATATGGACGTCACCCACGTCCTGATGAACAATTCCGAGCTCGGAAAGATTTCGAAGGAACAGCGCGCCGGCGAGTGGCCCGTTTGGCAAACCGATCTGGTGAACCCGTCTTTCGCTGGCTTCGCCCGAAACTGCGGCGGGATGGGCGAGCTTGTCCAGTCAATGGACCAACTCGACGCCGCCCTCGAGAAGGCGATCCGGCATCCCGGACCGGCTCTGGGCGAGGTGAAGACGGACGCCGAACTCGTTTAGGGCGATTGCGTCGGAAAACGCCCTTTGGTCGAGCGCCGAGGCGCCAGGCTATTCCGCAGGTTCCGCCGCCGTCAGACCGGCTTCGTCGCCGGGGGCTTCGTCCGGTCGCCGCAACGGCTCGGGCCGCACTGCCCGGGTGTGCAGGCGATCCATTCCGGAGTGGATGTCGCCTTCCACCTGCTGGCGCAGGCGCTCAAGATCGCGAGATCGAATGTCGGCGACGGCCGCCCGCGCCTCCTCCTCCGTCGAGCCCAGGGCCTGGAGGGCGTGGAGCCCCATGTCGAGCGCCGACTCGAAGGTCTCCCGCACGACATACTCAACGCCGCACTTCATCAGGTGCATCGAATGCAGCCGATCGCGCGAGCGCACGAACAGCTGCGCCTCTGGGAACTCGGATTTGGCGAGATCGACGATCTTGTTCGCCGCCTCCACCTCGTCAACGCAGACCATGATCAGAGAGACGTCTTTGGCGCCCGCGGCGCGCAGCACTTCTCGGCGCGTGCCGTCGCCATAATAAATGTGAAAGCCGAATCGGCGGGCGTCGTCGATGCGCTGCGGGCTCGAATCCAGGATCGTGACGTCGATGCCTTGAGAGAAGAGCGGTTGGGAGAGGATTTGGCCGAACCGATCGAAACCGATGATCAGGACCTTGCCCTCGGCGTCTGAGAAATCGCTCTCGGGCGTCGGCTCGCCATCCGGTCGCGCGGGTTTCAGAAAGCGGCTCGCGAGCGGCCACACGATGGGCGATAAGGCCATCGACACCGTGACCATGGCGATCAGCGTCGAGGTCGTCCGGTCGTCGAGGATCCCCGCTGTCGCCGCCGCGCCGAAGAGCACGAAACCAAATTCTCCCGCCTGGGGCAGCGCGAAGGCCAGGCGCACGCCGGTGTCGTGGTCGACGCCGCGCAGCCGGCCCACGGCGTAGATTCCAACGGCTTTCAACGCCATCAGCGCGGGCGCCGCCGCCAAGATGACCGGCCAATTGGCCTGGACCGCGCCGAGGTCGAGGGACAATCCAACAGCCATGAAGAACAGCCCCAGGAAGAGGCCGCGAAACGGCTCGATATTCGCTTCGATTTCGTGGCGATAATTCGATTGAGACAGCATCACCCCGGCGATGAAGGCCCCCATGGCGTAGGACATGCCAGCGAGGTCGATCAACAGCCCCGCCATGATCACAACGCCTAACGCCGCGGCGGTCATGATCTCTTGCATGCGCGCCTGGGCGAGCAGCCGGAACATGGGATCCAGCGCGAAGCGACCCGCGAGGATCAGCCCGCCGATCGCGGCGATCGCGAACAGAAACTGGCTGAGGCTTTCACGCAGCCCGATCTCCTCCGGCGAGGGGGCGAGAAACTGCGCAAGCAAAAGAAGAGGCACGATCGCCAGATCTTGGAAAAGGAGAATCGAGAACGCCGTTCGGCCATGCAGGGTCGAGCGTTCCCGGCGCTCTTCCAGCGTTTGCATGACCAGCGCCGTTGATGAGAGCGCTAGCCCGAGGCCGGTGATGACGGCCGCCTGCCAGGTGAAGCCGAGAAGCAGGGCAGGGACGGTGAGAGCGATCCCGCAGACCGCCATCTGCGCCGCGCCGAGGCCGAAAATGTCCCCCCGCATCTCCCAGAGTCGGGAGGGCTGGAGTTCCAACCCAATCACAAACAGAAAGAGGACGACGCCGAATTCGGCGAAATGCAGGAGTTCTTCGGGGTGTTCCGAGACGCTGAGCGAGAGGGTCACCTGCGCTGCGAGACCGGCGGCGAGGTAGCCGAGGATCGTTCCAAGCCCCAGTCGCCGAACCAAGGGCGCGAAGACGCAGGCCATCACGATGAGGGCCAGCGCCTCCCAGAAAAGGCGCTCTGTGCCTGTCGGATCGAAGGTGGGCATGGGCTGGCCTCTGTCGCCGGACGCTGAGCGCGCCCCCGCCAGTCTAGCCGCTAGCCGAGGTCGAACAAAAGCGCCTCAACGTCGGTTTCCGCGACGAGGGCGAGGGATCGGGGTCCGGTGATCTGTACGCCGTCGCCAGCGCCCAGGCCTTCATCGCCGATTTTCGCCCGCCCCTTCACCAGTTGAAGAAAGCCGCCGCGGCCCTCTTCGACGTCGATGGAAGCCGACCGAGCTGCGTCGAGCCGTGCCGCGAAAATCCGCGCATCCTGGTGAAGCGTGACGGCGCCGGCGCCGGCGCCCGGCCCCGCAATGAGGCCGCACCGGGTTGAGATGTCCGCAGCTTGGATTTCAGC
>CAYYNG010000328.1:0-3092 GCA_964472435.1 uncultured Hyphomonadaceae bacterium
CCATTTCGATCGACATGCCCGCCTCGACGCAGATCAGCATCAAGTCGAGCGCGTCTGGAAAGGCTTGCATGATTGATTGTTGGCGCTTCTGAGCGACGTTACTGACATACATGTTCGGCGCGTAGAAGCCCGCGGCGGCGCCGAAAATGATGGCGCCGAATTTCATTTGAGGCTGCAAATCGTGATCGTTGACGAGGAAGATATAAATGAAAACCATGATCGCGCCGACGAAGGGCAATGCAAAGCGACCGAAATAGAACATCGCAAGCGGCCTCGGTCCGCGAAAGCCCGCCTGCTCCATTTTTTGGGCGACATTCGGATCTTCCAGCATCTTCTGCAGATTAAGCTTCTGAGAAATCTTACCAACGGCGCTTTTGTCTTCCCGGCGCAATCCGCGGCTATCGATCTCCGCCCGACTCTGGCGGCGCAGCTGCTCGCGGCGGTTCGCCACGGCCTTGAGACGCGTCTCCAACTGATCGCCCTTCAGCGCCGGCAGCATGACGGTGACAATCGTTGCGAAGATCGCAACGCCGGCGAAGATCGAGGCGAGGTTCGCGGGGGAAAGGATCGAGTCCATATCGGCGGCGTCCCGGCTACATATCGAAATTGATCATCTTGCGCATCACGGTGATGCCGATGCCCATCAGCACCGCACCGGTCGCCAGAATGCCGTGGCCGGACTCGGTCGTGAAAAGCAGCATAATGTAGTCGGGCGTCGTGATGAAAACCATAAGACCAACCGCGAAGGGCAAGCAGCCGATGATCATCGCGGACGCCTTCGCCTCAGACGACAAGGCCGAGACCTTTTCACGCATCATCCTGCGGGAGCGGATCACGTCGGAGAGGTTCTGAAGCGCTTCCGACAGGTTGCCGCCGGCTTTCGCCTGAATGGTCAGCACGATGATGAAGAAGTTGATTTCCGACAGCGGCACGCGGGCGTAGAATTTCTGCAGCGCCGACTCCAATGTCGAGCCCATCACGATGCTGTCCGTCAGGCGTTCGAATTCGGCTCCCAATGGATTGGGGCTCTCGCGGGCGATCATCTGAAGGCACTCGTTCAACGGCAGGCCGGATTTGACCCCGCGGACGATGATGTCGATCGCATCGGCGAACTGCGCGGTGATCTTCTTGTTCCGCCCTTTGGCGAGGAACCCGAGCGTCCACCGCGGCAAGCCGATGAAGCCCGCAATGCCCGCCGCGGCGATCACGCCGACCCGCGACTTCAGCGGAATGCCGAAAAGCGTCACCCCGTCGGCGCCGGACAGATAGACGGCGACGGCGGCCCCGACGCCCACGACCGCGGAAATAATCCAGAAGGCCGAAACGCTGATCGACAAGCCCGCCTGCGCGATCTTCGCGTTCATGTCCTGCGGAACGAGGCTCCGGCGCTTTTGCTGGTTTTCCTGGCGCAGTTTGGCCAGCATCTGCTGGGTGTCTTTGCGGCGTTGGGCGTTTTCATCGTTCTTCGGGTGGCCGCGTCCGCGGCTTGCGTCATCGCCGGACGTGACACGCTTGGCCCGCTTGGCGGCTTGTTCGTTTTGCGTCGAAGCGAGCGCGAAGCCGACGCCGCCGATTGCGACGAAGGCCAGAACGGCTATGGCGATTGCGACGTTGTCCATCAGCCGCCGGCCTCCAAAGCGTCGAGGGCGTCGGCAAGCTCGCCTTCCATATTGTAGTACCGGGCTCGTTCCCAAAACCGCGGCCGGCCAATACCGGTGCCGAGATGGCGGCCTTTGATTTTGCCGTTCTCATCTTCGCCCTCGACTTCGTATTTGAGGACGTCTTGGAGGACCACCGTTTCGCCTTCGAGGCCCATGACCTCGGTGATGTTGAGAATGCGGCGCGAGCCGTCGCGCATCCGCGTCGCCTGAATCACCACGTCAATGGAGCCGACGATCATTTCGCGGATGGTTTTCGCGGGCAGGGAGAACCCGCCCATCGTGATCATGGACTCGACCCGGCTGAGGGCCTCGCGCGGGCTGTTGGAGTGCAGCGTGCCCATCGAGCCGTCATGGCCCGTGTTCATGGCCTGCAACAGATCGAACGCCTCAGGCCCCCGGACCTACCACACGATGATCCCTTCAGGGCGCATCCGCAGACAGTTCTTAACAAGGTCCCGCATGGTGATCTCGCCAGAGCCTTCGATGTTCGGCGGACGCGTCTCCAATCGGACGACGTGCGGTTGTTGCAGTTGAAGCTCGGCGGAGTCTTCGCAGGTGATGACCCGTTCGCCCGGTTCGATAAAGGCCGTCAAACAGTTGAGCAGCGTCGTTTTCCCCGAACCCGTGCCCCCCGAGATCAGGACGTTGCATCGGCACCGGCCGATGATGCGAAGAAGCTCCGCGCCCGCTTCGGAAATGGAATTGAAGTTCACCAAATCCTGAAGCTTGAGCTTATCCTTCTTAAATTTCCGAATGGTCAGCGTCGGTCCGTCGATCGCGAGCGGCGGGGCGATGACGTTGACCCGGGAACCGTCGAGCAGGCGCGCGTCGCAGATCGGCGAGCTTTCATCGACACGGCGGCCGACCTGGCTCACGATCCGCTGGCAGATATTCATCAACTGCGCGTTGTCGCGGAACCGGATGTTTGTCCGCTCGATCTTGCCGCCGACCTCGATGTACGTCGTGTTCGCGCCGTTCACCATGATATCGGCGATGTCGTCGCGGGCGAGCAACGGTTCCAGCGGACCGTAACCTAGGACGTCGTTACAAATATCATCGAGCAGTTGCTCCTGCTCGGAGATCGACATCACGACATTCTTAATCGAGATGATCTCGACGACGATGTCGCGAATCTCTTCACGCGCGCTCTCCTGATCGAGCTGAGCGAGCTGCCCAAGATCGATGGTGTCGATCAGGGCGTTGAAGATCGTCGCCTTTGTCACGTAATACTGTTCGGAGCGCTCGCTGATCTCGACCCTCGGCTCTTCCCTCATCGGCGGCGGCTTGATCTCAGCCGGCTTCGCCGCCTTCGGAGGCGCGGGAGCGGCAGACTTCGCCGGTGCGGGCTTGGCCGCAGGCTTCGGAGCCGCGGGCGCTTGCGGCGGCGCGGCGGGCGCGGTCGCCCCTCCCCCATTCGATCGTTTTCCGAAC
>CAYYNG010000329.1:0-3070 GCA_964472435.1 uncultured Hyphomonadaceae bacterium
CTGATCGGCCCAGGCAAGCCGATCGACACCAACCGCTTCTTCGTGATTGCGACGAATGTGCTCGGCGGCTGCATGGGCTCGACGGGGCCTGCCTCCGCAGCGCCAGACGGCGCGCCCTACGGCGTTCGATTTCCGGTCATAACAATCGCCGACATGGTTCGCGCCCAACGGATGCTGGTTCAAGATCTCGGGATCGATCGACTGTTCAGCGCGGTGGGCGGATCGATGGGGGGGATGCAGGTGCTGGAATGGGCGGTGCAAGCGCCCGAGGCGCTTCAATGCGCGGTGCCGATCGCGGTCTCGTCTCGTCATTCGGCTCAGAACATTGCGTTCTATGAGGTCGGCCGACAGGCGATCATGGCCGATCCCGATTGGGCCGACGGGGATTACCTCTCGTCGGGCCGCAGGCCGGAGCGCGGCTTGGCGATCGCCCGAATGGCCGCCCATATCACATACCTCTCCGAAAGCGGGCTGAAGCGGAAGTTCGATCGCAGCCTCCAGGACCGGGACGCGACCAGTTTCAGCTTCGCTGCGGACTTCCAGATCGAGTCCTATCTGCGCCACCAGGGCCGCTCTTTCGTGGACCGGTTCGACGCGAACTCCTACCTCTACATCACACGGGCGATGGACTATTTCGATCTTGCGGCCGCCCATGGCGGCCGGCTGGCCGACGCTTTTGCGGAGAGCCCCGTTCGGTTTTGCCTCTTCTCATTCTCCTCCGACTGGCATTATCCTCCAGCCGAGACGCTGGAGATCACCAGGGCGCTGGCGGCGGCGGGGGCGGAGGTCAGCCACATCGAGGTGGCCACCGATAAGGGCCATGACGCATTCTTTCTGCCGGAGCCGAGGTTCGAAGAGGCGCTGCGCGGTTTTCTTTCTGCGCGCGCTACGGCGGCGGGGCTATGAGGGCGCCGCGGCCCGATCACGTTGCCATCGCCTCCCGCATTCGCGATGGGGCCAAAGTGCTCGACGTCGGGTGCGGAGATGGAGCGCTGCTTGCGCTGCTTGCGTCGAACAAAGCCGTCGATGCGCGCGGGCTTGAGCTATCCGGCGAGGGAGCTCAAGCGTGCTTGGCGCGCGGTTTCTCCGTGGTTCAGGGCGACGCCGACGAATTGCTCGCGCTCTTCCCAAACGATGGGTTCGACGTCGCGATCCTTTCGAAGACCATTCAGGAGATGCGCCGGCCGGCGGAGGGGCTCGCCAATCTCGCCCGAATCGCGCCGGAAGTGATCGTCTCCTTTCGGAATTACGGCCACTGGCGTCGCCGCATCGGTTATGTCGTTAGAGGACGGATCCCGGCGCCGAGGAAGGGTGAATGGCACGACGCCGAAGCCCTGCATCCCTCGACCGCGCGCGATATGTGGGACATGGCCAATAGCTTAAACCTGCGGCTCGCCGCCATGGCTCCGGTGAGCGCGGGCCAGGTCGGGGCGTTTCGGGCGGGCGGGCTCGGCCGCCTCAATTGGGGCGCGGAAGATGCGATCTTCCACCTCATGCGCGACGACGTCGAAAGTTAAGTTGCGATGGCCTTTTCGTCCCGCTCGCCGGTGCGGATCCTGATGACGGTGTCCAAGTCGCGAACAAAGATCTTGCCGTCGCCGATCGTGCCCGTATTAGCCGCTTTGACGATCGCATCGACCACATTTTCCGCCATGTCGCCGGTGCAGGCGACCTCGACCTGCACTTTGGGGAGGAGGCGCACATCGTATTCCGCGCCCCGGTAAACCTCGGTCTTGCCTTGCTGGCGGCCATAGCCTCGGACCTCCGAAACGGTCATGCCGGACGCGCCGATTTCGGTCAGGGCGTCGATCACGGCGTCGAGGCGGCTTGGTTTGAAGACGGCGGTGATAAGCTTCATGGTGTCGACCCGGTTCCCAAATCTCGAATAAATCCTCCAGCCCCAGTTCGGGCAATCGGCCGAGCCGCGGCGGGGCGCTGTGTCTTGCGGCGCCCGCGCTTTGGGCGCCCCGGCACGGCCGATGCGCACTTTCGCGGCGGCGGCGGCTGTTTCAGCGCCCGTACCGCGCACGGGATCTATATACAGCCGTTTCACCCCTTCGACCATCACCACGCCCCCAAGCCCGCTTAAACCGAGCTCCGCGATCCGCGTCCAGATGGCGCGCGCCGACACGATCGCACGGTTGTTGATGGGCGGCATGTGGAGGGCGTGGGTCCACGCGGAGGTATGGAAAAGCGCGCGCGCAAGGTCGGCGCTCAGCTGGCGGCGGGTCCAGGGCCGCCCATGTCCGAACGGCGTGGTTTCGGTTTGCGCCCATATACTGCTGCGATTGGCGGTGACCACGAGAACCCGGCCCTCCGGGGCGAGGATGCGCCAAAGCTCGCGCAGAAGGATCGCCGGGGCCTCGGCCTCCTCCAGGGCGTGGATCAGAATGGCACGGTCGAATGCGCCATCGCCGAACGGCAGACGGGTCTCATTGGAGAGCAGGCTCGCTGAACGGCCCGCGGCCGGCCAAATCAATGCGCCCTGTTCAGCTGGCATGGCGGCGATCCGGCGGCGCGCCGCCCCCAGGCAGCGGTCGAAAAGGGGCGGGGGAAATCCGAGGCCGAGGACTGAGAGTCCCGCGCCGTCGCCCCAGAGCGCGTCCACCCGATCGGCCATGGCGTCCGCGGCCGCTGCGCCCAGGCGGCTGCTGTAGAACCGTTCGAGGGACGTTGCGTCCTGACGCATGGCGGCGCCTGTGCTAGCTCCTTCGAGGAAACCCCCACCGACCCGAGAGGCCTTTCATGCTTGAGATACACCAATTTCCTTGTTTGTCAGACAATTACGGTTTTCTCGCGCACGATACCGAAACCGGGGCGACGGCCGTGATCGATACGCCGGATGCCGACGCGATCTTGACCGAGGCGGACGCCAAAGGCTGGACGATCACCGCCGTTTGGAACACGCACTGGCATCCCGACCATGCGGGCGGGAATGCTGCGATCAAAGCGGCGACGAACTGCGAAATCGTGGGCCCGCGCGGGGAGGCGGAGAAGATTCCCGGGCTCGATCGCGCCGTCGGCCAGGGCGACACGGTGCGACTTGGCGGGCTGACCGCCCATGTCATCG
>CAYYNG010000330.1:0-3066 GCA_964472435.1 uncultured Hyphomonadaceae bacterium
CCGAGGAATTGAGGATCGAGTTAAACGTGGTCAGCACCGCCGCCGCCATCATCGCCGCGAAGGCGCCCGAGAGCCAGCCAGGCAGGATGTCGCCGACCAGCTGGCCGTAGGCCGCGTCGCCGATATCGCCATAGAGCTTGAAAGCGACAACGCCCGGTACGGTGACGATCACCGGCACGACCAAGAGCCGAATCCCGGCCGCAGCCAGCACGCCGCGCTGGGCCTCTTTGATCGAGGGCGCGGCCATGGCGCGCTGGGTGATCGTCTGATTGGTGCTCCAATAAAAGGTCTGGATCAGGATCATGCCCGTCAGCAGCGTATGCCAGGGAATGGGCGAGCCGTCGCGCCCGATCAGGCTGAGCCGCTCGATCGGCACATTGGTCGCGATGTCGAAATCCACCGCTCGCAGCGCATGGAACACCACAATCACCGCCATGGCGAGGAGGCCGACGCCGGAATAGGTGTCCGAGACCGCGACGGCCCTGAGCCCGCCGAGGATGGCATAGGCCGCGCCGACAATGGCGAAGAGAACCGCAATCGAGAAGATTGGAAGCGTCACGCCGAACATGGACTGCATGAAGAGCGCGCCGGAATAGAGGACGGCGGGCAGGAAGATGAAAATATTCCCGGCCAGGAACAGCACTGCGATCAGCGCCCGGATCTCTTTGTTATTGTACCGTTTTTCGAGGAGCTCCGTCGTCGTCGTGCAGTGGTTCCGATAGTAGATGGGAAGGAACACGAAGGTGAGGATCATAAGGCCCGCGACGGCCGCCAGCTCCCACCAGGCGAGCAGCAGCATCTGGTTTCCGTTCATGCCCACCAGTTGATCGGTTGAGAGATTGGTGAGCGTGATCGAGCCGGCGACGAAGACCCAGTTGAGGCCCCCGCCGGCCAGGAAATAGTCGTGCGCCGAGCGCGCCTCGCCGCCGAATCGCTCGCCCGCATCGCGGCAATGAAGCCAGGTGAGCAGCGCGATCAGCGCGAGCAAGCCGACAAAGACGCTGATCTGTAAGCCATCCAACATTGCGCCGGGCTCCTGAGTTCGCCACACCAAGCGTCGAAACCGACCACAGGTCGCGACCGCCGGCAATCGGCGAGGTCAGCAGGGAGCGCGCGCGGTGAAAGCGCTGAGCACGGACAGAACGACCCTTGTCTTCCGCCCGGGGCGGGGCCCGGCTTGGCGCCTCGCCTATTGGGGGCCTCGGCTCGCCGCGCCTGAAGCCGACCTCGCCGCCCTGCCGCCCTGCCGCCGGCCTGTCCCGGGCGGACCGGACGAGGTGATCGAGCCCACGACCTGGTGCCTGCCGGCCGATGGTTGGCTTGGTCCGCCGGGCCTTGAGGCGCATCCCGCAGACGGGGCGGCGTCGCGGATCTCGCTCGTCCAGTGCCGCGTCGACGCAGGCGACGATCCCCATGCCCTGGATCTGAAGTATGCCGGCGAAACCCTCGCGGGCTGGCAGCGGTTCCGCCTCGATCCTGGGACCGACGTCCTCACCGTCCAGTCGGGGCTCGCCAACACGGGCGAGACGCCGGTCTGGGTCGACTGGTGCGCCGCCGCCTGCCTCCCGATCCCGTGCGAGCTGACCGAGCTTATGGGCTTTACAGGCAAATGGGCGGGGGAGTTCCAGATCGAACCCGTGGCCGCCTTCACCGGGGCTTATGTCCGTGAGAACCGCGCCGGGCGGACGAGCCATCAGAGCTTTCCGGGCCTCATCGCGAAAGCGCCCTGGACGCGGGAAACCGACGGTCCGGCGCTCGCGATCCATCTCGGGTGGAGC
Organism: uncultured Hyphomonadaceae bacterium; assembly: GCA_964472435.1. Taxonomy (GTDB): domain Bacteria; phylum Pseudomonadota; class Alphaproteobacteria; order Caulobacterales; family Hyphomonadaceae; genus CAYYNG01. Next base: position 1,779 of record CAYYNG010000330.1, read on the forward strand.
GGCAATCACCGCTTGCGGGTCGACCGCACCGCCGAGGGCGACGCCGTCGTCCAGGCCGGCGAGCTGCTCTTGCCAGGCGAAGTTCGCCTGGGCCCCGGCGAGCGCTATGAGAGCCCCGTCCTCTACGCCGTGCGCTCCGGCGAGGGTTTGAACGGGCTCTCCCGCCGCCTCCACGCCCATGTGCGGGAGAGGCTGGAACCCGGGCCCAGGCGGCGCGCCGCCCGCCCGCGCCTCGTCCACTACAACACCTGGGAGGTGGTCTATTTCGACCTCGATGAAGCCCGCCTCAGGGAGATCGCGACCAAGGCCGCCGGGCTCGGCGTCGAACGGTTCGTGCTCGACGATGGCTGGTTCGGCGGCCGGCGGAGCGACAAGGCCGGGCTCGGGGACTGGACCGTGTCGCCGGACGTGTTCCCAAACGGCCTTGGTCCGCTGATCGACCATGTCAAAGCCCTCGGCATGGACTTCGGCCTTTGGGTCGAACCCGAAATGGCGAACCTGGACAGCGACCTTCTCCGCGACCACCCCGACTGGACGCTTGGACCCGCCGGGCCGGATGCGGTCCCCTTCCGTAACCAATTCGCCCTGGATCTCACCCGGGACGAGGTGTGGCGGCATCTTTTTGAACGGCTCGATGCGGTGCTCGGCGAATACGACATCGCGTATTTGAAATGGGACATGAACCGCGACCTTCACGATCCCATCGGCGGGAGCGGTCGGCCCGTCGCGGGGGTGCAGCCCCGGGCGGTCTATGGGCTGATCGACGCGCTTCGCGCGCGCCACCCGACGGTCGAGATCGAAAGCTGCGCCTCCGGCGGCGGCCGGGCGGATTATGGGATCTTGCAGCGCACCGACCGGATCTGGACCTCTGACAATAACGACGCGCTCGACCGGCAAGCGATCCAGCGCGGCGCGTCCTACTTCTTTCCGCTCGAGGTGCTCGGATCCCATGTCGGGCCGCGGCGGTGCCATATCACAGGCCGGGCGTTAAGCATGGAGATGCGCGCCGTCTCTGCGATGTTCGGCCATATGGGCGTCGAGGCGGACCTATCGAAAGAGACGCCGGGGGATCTCGAAACCCTCGCCCGCGCCATCGCGCTCTATAAGACCCATCGCGCGCTCCTGCATTCGGGGGATCTTGTCCGGCTGGAGACGCCGCCGCATCTGAGCGCCCTGGCCGTCGTCGCCGCGGACCAGTCCGAAGCGCTGATTTCCTGTGCGTGCGTCGCGAGCTAGCGAACCACGCGGCCGGGGCGGGTGCGTTTCGCCGGCCTCGCGCCGGACCGCA
>CAYYNG010000331.1:0-3065 GCA_964472435.1 uncultured Hyphomonadaceae bacterium
GGATTGGCGGGCGCAGTGACGGCCCATGCCGGCGTCGCCTATAGTATTTGGAACGACGCGTTCTGGGCGGCGGCCGTCATTGCGGCGACGGGCGTGGTTCTGCTTAACCGGAAAGACCCGGCATGACCCCCGAAACCGCCGCGATCGTGGTGAGTTTCCATACAGGACCTAGCCTCCGCGAGTGCCTCTACGCCCTGCTCGGAGAGCCAGGCGTTTCAGAGATCATCGTGGTCGACAACGGCAACCCCCCGACGACTCGAGACTGGCTCGATCGGTTCGCTGAAGCGCGCCCCTGCCAGGTGATCCGCCCCAGCGACAATCTCGGCTTCGGCAAGGCCGTCAATCTCGGCGCGCGGGCGACCTCGAAAGAGGCGCTCCTGATCATCAATCCCGACGCCGTTCTCCGCCGCGGCTCGCTTGCCGCGCTTGCCGAAGCGGCGGACGGAGCGCGCCGGCCCTGGCTCGTCGGCGGGCGGCTGTTCGGCGTCGAAGGCGGGGAACAGGCCGGGCCGCGGCGGCGGCGGCTGACGCTTTGGACCGCCCTCACGACATTCACCGGCCTCGCCGCCTTGCCCGGCGTTCCGGGGATCAGCCTCCTCGGGGCGCCGCCGCCGTCGGGGCCGATAGCGATGGACACGGTCTCCGGCGCCTTGATGCTGATCCGGCGGGACGATTTTCTTAGTCTCGGCGGGTTCGACGAAGGTTACTTCCTCCACGTCGAAGACATCGACCTTTGCCGTCGCGTGTGGGATGCGGGCGGGCTTGTCTTGTACACCCCTTGCGCCGGGGCGCTGCACTATGGCTCGACATCGGATGCGCCGAGCGTCGTGGTCGAGCGGCATAAGGCGGCCGGGCTCGGACGCTATTTCCGCAAGTTCGCCAAAGGGCCGGCGGGAACCCTCGCCGCGTGGGCGCTGGCGCCGCTTGTCACGGTCTTGCTGGTCGGCCGGGCCCATCTTCGCCGCCTCATCCGACGCTAGGGCGGAAAGCCGCCGGCCCGGGCGAGGCTGGAGCTTACCGGATGGCCCAGGACGGCCTCGAGCCACCGCGCCGTCTCGATCAGCTTGACGAGCTCGAGCCCGGTCTCGAACCCGGCCCGCTCCAGCATATAGACGACATCCTCGGTCGCCACGTTCCCCGTCGCGGCCGGGGCGAAGGGGCAGCCGCCGATGCCGCCGCAGCTTGCGTCGATAACATCCACCCCCGCCTCGACCGCGGCGAAGACATTGGCGAGCGCGGCCCCGCGCGTGTCGTGAAAGTGAAGTCGAAGAAACACGTCCGGCGCATAAACGCGCACCGTTTCAAGAAGGTCGCGCACCTGCCACGGGGTGGCGACGCCGATCGTGTCGCCCAGGGCCAATTCCGCAACCCCCGCACGCTGGGCCTGGGCCGCAAGGCTCCCGACGATCTTTGGATCCACTTCGCCGTCATAGGGATCGCCGAACGCGACGGATATCGTCGCCGACAGCGGGATGGCGGCCTCATGGACCAGAGGCGCGCACGCGGCGAGGGCGTCGGCGCTCTCCTGAGGGCTCATGCCTTGATTGCGCCGACCGAACCCCTCGCCGGCGACGAGGACGAAATTGATCTCGTCGGCGCAGGCGTCGATGGCGCGGCGCACGCCCCTTTCATTGAGCGCGAGCGCGATATAGCGGGCCGCATCCCGTTCGACGCCTTTGAACACGGCCGCGGACTCCGCCATTTTCGGAACGGCCTTCGGCGAGACGAAACTGCCCGCCTCCAAGCGCCGCACCCCGCAGGCGACAAGCCGGTCGATGAATTCCAGCTTCTGACTGACCGTCAAATCGGCCGGGTCGTTCTGCAGCCCGTCGCGCGGGCCGACTTCAACGATATCGATGCGGCGGGTCATGGCGCGTTGCGGCTCCCTCGGCAGGTCCCTTGACGACGAGGATAAGCTCGTGAAACCCGGTTGCCCATGACAGATCCCGTATTTCCTCCGCCGCTCCCGGGCGCCGCACAGGACGAGACGTCCGAGCTGCGCCCGAAATTCAACGCCGACGGCTTGATCGCCGCCATCGCCCAGGATGCGGAGACCGGCGAGGTGTTAATGCTCGCCTGGATGAATGCGGCGGCGCTGGCGAAGACGCTGGACACCGGCCGCGGCACCTATTGGTCGCGGTCGCGCGCCGCGCTTTGGGTGAAAGGCGAAACCTCCGGCCACGTGCAGCAGATCGTCTCCGTGTCGATCGATTGCGACCAGGACGCCGTGCTGCTGCAGGTCCGCCAAACCGGGGGCGCTTGCCATACCGGCCGGCGCTCTTGTTTTTATCGCGACGTCGCCTCCGACGGCCGGGCCCTTTTAGCGAAGGCGGAATTGGACTAAAGACCGCCGACATAAAACACCTTCGGGGGAAAAGACATGCGCAGCGCAGCCGTCGCCTCTATTCTCGTGATCGCCGCCTGCGGGGGCGGCGAGCCTGCCGAGCCGCCTGCCCCGCAGCCCGCAGTCGAGCCGGAAGCGGCCGCACCGGCGGGCCCGGAGCCGCTGCACGCCTATGTGCTCGATTGCGGTGTCATTGAGATCTCGGATCTCGACAGCTTCTCATCGGCCGGCGATTACGCCGGCGAAACGGCCACGTTTGCAAACACGTGCTGGCTGATCCGCCATCCGGACGGCGACCTCGTTTGGGATCTCGGCTTGCCCAGCCAATTGGTGGGCGCCGAACCCCAGGAGAACGGCGTTTTCACGATTTCCATGGAGCGGCGGTTGACCGACCAGCTGATCGAGCTGGGCGTTGCAGCGGCCGAGATCGACTATGTCGCCATCTCCCATAGCCATTTCGACCATACCGGGCAGATCGATCAGATCTCGAACGCCACCTGGCTGGTGCACGAGGACGAATACGCGGCGATGTTTCCCGAGCTCGAGGATCCCGAAGCAGCCGAGGACAACGCGTTCGGCCAGTTCGAGGGGCTCGAGCGCGAGGTTTTCAGCGGCGAACGCGACGTGTTCGGCGACGGCTCGGTCACGATCCTGCCGTTTCCGGGCCACACGCCGGGCCACACCGTTCTGCGGCTCGAGCTGCCCGAGGCGGGCCCCGTTC
>CAYYNG010000332.1:0-3065 GCA_964472435.1 uncultured Hyphomonadaceae bacterium
CCATCCGGCCGGTCCGGACCGCCCTTTGCGGCGACGCGATGGGGGAAGTATGGGCCGGAATTGGGGAGAGGGGGATAAGTTCAATGGCGCTCCGCCGGGCGATCGTTCGCGCTTGTAGCGAGCGCTACATCGCGCTATATCGAAATTGTAGCGATCGCTACATTTCGAAAAGGATCTGCCTATGTCCCATGAATTTCATCGCTTCTGGTTGAAGATCACCGCCGTCGTCGGCGGCGCTTTCGCCCCGATTTTCTTTTTCGGCACGATGGCCTCGACGCTTGAGCCGGCGCGGTTCTCCCTCGACCTGCTCAACTGGCCCCTCGACGGCGCCCAGACCTACGCCGCGCCCGAGACCCGGTTTCTCTCGGCGCTCACCGGCGGATTTCTGCTCGGCTGGGGTGTGACGATCTGGTGCTTGTCGAGCTGGGTCTATGACGCCGCGCCCGAAGCGGTGCGGCGATCGGTTGTGACCGGGGCCCTTGCCTGGTTCCTGCTCGACAGCGCCGGCGCGATCGCCGCCGACGTGCCGTGGAACGCCGCCTTCAATGTGATCGTCCTGCTCATCGCCGTAGGGCCGATGTGGCGGCCGGCGACGACCTGGCGGGCGCGGCCCGCAGACTAGCCGCCAGGGCCGCAATCAATGCAGCGCAGCGGCGGATTGGGGCCGAAACCGAGGGCGTGGTTGAGATTGCGCAGCGCCGTGCGCAGCCCCTCTTCGATCACCGGGTGATAGAAAGGCCGTTGCAACAGTTCGCCCACTGTCAGCTTGCTCTCGATCGACCAAGCGATCAGGTGCGCGAGGTGCTCGGCCGCCGGACCGATCATCTCCGCACCCAAGAGGCGGCCCGTGCCGGCCTCTCCATAGACGCGCAAAACGCCTTTGTTGACGCCCATCACGCGGGCGCGGCCCTGGTCCTCGAAGGACACCTCGCCCGCCTCGAAATCGACGCCCGCGTCGGCGAGGGCGCGGTGGCTTTCGCCCGCTAGGCCGATTTGCGGATCTGAGAAGACGACCCCGAGCCCCGTCCTCCGGGCGCGGCGATAGGCGTCGGGGAAGCGTGCCGCATTCTCACCGGCGAGCCGGCCTTCGTCGGCGGCCTCGTGCAAGAGCGGCAGGTCGACGACGGCGTCGCCCGTGACAAAGATATGGCTGTCGCCCGCGCGCATGGAGAGCGGATCATAGACCGGCACGCCCCGGGCGTCTCGCGCGAGCCCTGTGGTTTCGAGCCCGAGATTGTCGACATTCGCCCGCCGCCCCGTCGCGGCGAGGAGATAGTCGAACCGCTCCTCGCCTTCGCCATGATCGTCTTTCCATTTCACCACCACCTCATCGCCCTCGCGGGAGATCTGGGTGTCGGCGTGCCAATGGGCGTGGAACTCGTTGGCGAAGGTGTGGGCGGCATAGTCGCGGACCGATGGATCGGAGAGCGGGCCGACCAGGTTGTCACGCCCGAAGAGGCGCATGCGGACGCCGAGGCGGTGGAGCGCCTGGCCGAGTTCGAGCCCGATCACACCGGCGCCGAAGACGGCGACGGAGTTCGGCAGATCGTCCCACTCGAAAACGTCGTCATTGACGATCAGCCGGTCGCCGGCGGCCTCGAAGGGCGGCGGGATGTTTGGCCGGGATCCGCTCGCAATCACGATCGAGCGGGCCGTCAGCCGCCTGCCGCTGATTGTTTCCAGAGTGTGCTCGTCAACAAAAACCGCGTGCTCGCGGATCACATGTTCGGCGTCGAACCCCTCGATGGCGTCAAGCACGAAGCCGACGAACCGGTCCCGCTCGGACCGCACCCGCGCCATAACCGCCCGACCGTCGATCACCGGCTCGGCAGTCGTCACCCCGAACTGGCCCGTATCGCGCGCATCGCGGGCCGCCTCCGCCGCGGCGATCAGCAGATTCGACGGCATGCAGCCGACGCGGGCGCAGGTCGTCCCCAGCACGCCGCCGTCGAACATGGCGATTCGGTTCGTATACTTTCTCGCCTCGCGATAAGCGGACATGCCGGCGGTGCCGGCTCCGAGTATCGCCACGTCGACGTCGAATTCATGCATGGGATCCCCCGATAAGCGCATCTTTACGGCTCTTAAAGCGCCGGTCTCTCGTTCCACTCCGGACCGTCGCTTCAGGTCCTTGTTTTAGAGCAAGTATCCGTTCACAGGCGAGTCCGCTTGCTCCGAACTTGCCTTAGGCGGTCAGGCCGCCCCGCCGCAACCGCTCAGACCCCGAACAGGGCTTCGCTGCCCTCTTGCATCGCGCCGCCGCCGCGGGTGACGCCGGGCACGCGGCCCGGGGCCTCGGCAAGCGCGGTTTCGGCGAAAAAGCCCGCGAGCGCCGTCATCCGGGCGCGGGTTCCGCCGTCAACGCCGCTGTCGCGCGCCGCAACCGCGCCGCGGGCGAGATAGTGCCCGCCGATCACGTCGCCGGCGAGATCGAGATAGGCGGTGGCGCCGGCGAGCGCCGTCTCCCGATCTGTCTTCATGGTCTCACGCATCCAATCCGTCGCCTCAGCGAGGGCGGCCGACGCGCCTTCGAGCCGTTCGGCGATCTGGACGAGTTGCGGATCGTTCGTCGCGCGGGCCTCGCGGGCTGTTCCTTGAATATCGGTGATCATCGCCGCCATGGCCGCGCCGTCTTCGAGGGCCAGTTTCCGGCCTGCAAGGTCGATCGCCTGGATGCCGTTCGTGCCTTCATAGATCGGCAGGATGCGGGCGTCGCGATAGAGCTGGGCGGCCATCGTCTCGTCCATAAAGCCCATGCCGCCGTGGACCTGGACGCCCTGGCTCGCCGTCTCAACGCCCATATCGGTGGACCAGGCTTTCGCGATGGGGGTCAGCAGCTCTTCGCGCAGTTTCGCCGCGGTCCGCGCCTGGTCCGTTTCGGCGTGTTCGCTAAGGTCGGCGGCCATGGCCGTGGCGTAGCAGATGGCCCGCGCCGCCATTACCCGGGCGCGCATCGTCGTCAGCGTGCGGCGGACGTCTGCGTGGTGGAGGATGGGGGCCGCGCCCTCGACGCCGGCGGCCTTGCCCTGTTTGCGTTCCTGGGCGTAGGCGAAGGCTTCCTGATA
>CAYYNG010000333.1:0-3061 GCA_964472435.1 uncultured Hyphomonadaceae bacterium
ACCTATTCGCGGTTCATGGACTGCATCGTCCAAACCGTGTTCGGCGGGGTGAAGATCGGCCGACAGGTCCGGGCGATGGAAAAGGGCTGCCATGTCTTGGTGGCGACGCCGGGCCGGCTCCTCGACCTGGTGAACCAGCGCGCGGTGCGGCTCGACGAGGTCGACGTTCTGATCCTCGACGAGGCCGACCAGATGCTGGATCTCGGCTTCATCCACGACCTACGGAAGATCGTCGCAAACGTGCCGGAGGATCGCCAGACAATGCTTTTTTCGGCGACGATGCCGAAACTGATCGCCGATCTCGCCCAGCGCTATCTCGACGATCCCGTCCGCGTTTCGGTCGCTCCAGAAAGCACCACGGCCGAGCGGGTGCGCCAAGGCGTGATCCATGTGGCGAGCGGCGACAAGCTGCGCCTGCTGGAAGAGACGCTCAAAGACCCCGAGATCGACCGCGCCCTGGTGTTCACCCGCACAAAGCATGGGGCCGACAAAGTGGTTCGCCGGCTCATGGCCAAGGGCTTTCCCGCCCTCGCCATCCACGGCAACAAATCCCAAGCCCAACGCATGAAGGCGCTCGCGGCCTTCAAATCCGGCGTCTGTGAGGTTCTGATCGCCACGGATATCGCCGCCCGCGGCATCGATATCGACGGGATCAGCCATGTCGTGAATTTCGAGATGCCGAACGTCGCCGAACAATACGTCCACCGCATCGGCCGCACCGCTCGGGCGGGGCGCGAGGGGCGCGCAGTGTCGTTCGTCGCCGCCGACGAGGTCTATTACCTGCGCGAGGTCGAGAAGATCACCCGCGCGGAGATCGAGGTCCTTCCGCCGCCCGAGGGCTGCGCGGACATCGCGCTGCCGGCGCCGGACCGCAAAGCGCGCGTTGCCAAACCCAAGGGCCCGAGCCGCGGCGGCGGCCGGCCGAACGCTGGCGGAGCGGACGCGCGCCGCCCGCGAAACCCGAAACGCGGGGCCCCGCCCAAAACGGGTCGCCGAACCGGCGCGAAGCGGGCGGTGCAGGCCTAAAGCGTCGGGTGTGGCCTAGACCGGCTCCGTCTCTTTCGGGGCCGCGGCCCGGCGGGTTTTGGACGCGGCCCTCGGCTTTGGGAGAAGCCGGAAGCGCGTCTGGCACCAGGCGCCGACCCCGACATCCAGAAGCGCATCGGATCGCCCGCACGGACAGGCGAACAGCATGACCCCGTAGACGCGATAGGTCTCGCCCGCCACCAGCGGCACAGGCTGCCCTGTGACGTGGTTCGGGGCCGCGCTCACGCACAAAACCAGATCGCCTGGGCCGACATCGTAACTCATATCGCCGGGAAATTACCAGAAACGTCTCGGTTGGCCCAGGCGGGCCTGGGCGTCTTGCGGAAGCTAGGTCGGAAACCGCCCTAAACCGCCGCCCAGCCGGCGAGCTCCCGCCGCGCCACCGCCTCAAGGGCGTCGATGGCCGGATCGCTCGCATTCAGACAGGGAAGCGCGGCGAAGTGCTCGCCTCCGGCTTCGAGAAAGGTTTCACGGCCCTCGATGGCGATCTCTTCGAGGGTTTCGACGCAGTCGGAGATGAAAGCCGGCGCGGCGATGGCGACGCGGGTCACACCCTCTTCCGGCAGCGCTTCCAAGGTTTTATCGGTATAGGGCTGGAGCCATTCCGTCGGCCCGAAGCGGGACTGGAAGGTCAGCCGGCAATACTCCTCCGACCAACCGAGCCGCTCACGGACCAGTCGCGTCGTCTTGTGGCAATGGCAGTGATAGGGATCGCCCTTCTCGAAATAGGATTTCGGGATGCCGTGATAGGACATGACGACGACCTGGGGCTCGAATGCGAGCGTGGCGATCGAGGCCTCTAGCGAGGCCGCCAGCGCCTCGATATAGGCGGGCTCGTCATGGAAAGGCGCGGCGGTGCGCACGGCCGGCTGCCAGCGCATCTGCTTCAGCGCGTCGAAGGTCTTGTCGTAGACGCTGGCGGTCGTCGCCGCGGAGTATTGGGGATAGAGCGCGATCACCGAGATGCGGTCGCAGCCCTCGCCCTTTAACGCTTTGAGTTTCGAGGCGATCGACGGGTTCCCGTATCGCATGGCGAAATCGACGACGATATCATTCCCGCCGATCCGGGCGGCGAGGTTTTCGGCCTGGGCCCTGGTGTGGACGAGGAGCGGCGAGCCCTCCTCGGTCCAGATCTTTTTGTAGGCGGCCCCGGATTTCGAGGGGCGGAAGGTCAGAATCGGGCCCTGCAGGATGAGCTGCCACAGCCATTGCGGCGTCTCGATTACCCGGGTGTCGGAGAGGAACTCCGCGAGATACCGCCGCATCGACCAGTAATCCGTCCCGTCCGGCGTGCCGAGATTGACGAGGAGGACGCCGGTCTTGCCCTGTCGCACGGCGGGGTGATCGGCTGGGAGCGGGCCCAGGGCGCGGGGCGCGGCGAAAGACTGGGTGTCGGCCATTCGACTGCGGGCTCCTCGTGATAGCGTACAGGCTATATCTAGGGCGCGGGCGCAGCCGGCAACAGGTTGAGTTGCGGCGCGCCGACGCGGGCGTTAAAGCGAGGCTTGACGTCAAGCCCAGTGATCCAAACCAGGAGCGCCCCATGGCCCTTTTCGGCGGCAAACCGAAAACCCGAACGGAAACCGACAGTTTCGGCCCGCTGGAGGTGCCCGGCGACAAGTATTTCGGGGCCCAGACGGCGCGCTCGCTGATCAACTTCCCCATCGGCGAGGAAACGATGCCCGCGCCGATGATCCGCGCGCTCGGGGTTATCAAACGCTGCGCAGCGATCGCGAACGAACGGCTTGACAATCTCGACGCGAAAATCGCCGACGCCATCGTGCGCGCCGCCACCGAAGTCGCTGAAAACAAGCTCGACGATCACTTTCCCCTGTCGGTGTGGCAAACGGGCTCGGGCACCCAATCGAACATGAATACGAACGAGGTGGTTTCAAACCGCGCAATCGAGATCCTCGGCGGCGAAATCGGATCGAAAACGCCGGTCCACCCTAACGACCACTGCAATCGGTCGCAGAGTTCGAACGACACCTTCCCGACGGCGATGCACATCGCC
>CAYYNG010000334.1:0-3042 GCA_964472435.1 uncultured Hyphomonadaceae bacterium
ATCGAGACGCCGATACCGGTGATTTTCGACTGCCGCGGCACGCGGGCCGAGAACTGTCTGCCGATGATCCCCTCCGGAGCCGCTCACAATGAGATGATCCTCGCCGATATCACGGGCGACGAGATTGGCGACGACGGGAAGAAGCTGGTCTAATGTCCGCCATTGAAAGCGATACGGGAGCCGGCGCCATGGGCTGGTGGGGTCAAGTTTGGGACGTCTTGAGGGCGAACGACGTACTCGTGGTCGGCGTGCCCGCGGCCGTGGCGCTGGTCTCAGCGTTTTGGGCCCGCCGGGAAGCCCAAAGAGCGCGGCGGATCGAAACCGAACGCTTGCGCGAGGAGGTCGACCGGATGAGCTTGCAATGGGGGCAGGAGGTGATCGACCTTGTCAGCGCCGCTTCGTCTCTCCCCCAAGAGCGGGACGCCTATCTGAGCGAGCGCGAGTTCCAGGCCCGCCGCGCGGAGATCAGCTGGAGCCTGTCCGCCCTCGTCGATCGCGGCCGGCTGTTCTTCCCCAATGTCGACACGGAAAAGCACAGGGCGGTCGATCGGGATAAGGAGAGCGCCTTCACCGGCAAGCGCGCGCCGATATTGGACGCGCTGCTCTACGTGCACTACGAGATTGATGCGCTAGGACCCCGGGGCGGCCGGCCCGCCGCCGAGAGTTGCGACTTTATCGTGAAGTGCCGCCGTCTAATCGTTTCCGAGCTGCAAGCGTACTTGGATAAGGACAGGCTGACCGAGGTCGACGATCGGTTCGACAAGCGGCTGAGGGCGAAGCGCGAGGCGGCTCTCCATCAAGCCGGACGGCTCGGCCTGGAGCTTGACGCGCGGCGCCCCGGTACTCTGGTGAAGCGGGATGACAAGGGCTGGACGGAGCTGATCCCCGCTGAAGAGCGCAAACAGATCCTAGCGGCGGTTCACAAGGGCGAGCACCCATGAGCGGCGACAGCGAAACCGAAGCGCCTGCGAGCGCCTATGACATGACCCATGGCGAGGAGGCCGATGAGCGCCGTACGCTGGCGGTCATGGTCGACAACGAACCAGGCGTGCTCGCCCGGGTTGTGGGGCTCTTTTCGGCGCGCGGGTTCAACATCGAGAGTCTCACCGTCGCCGAAGTGGACCGTTCGCGCCACCGCTCCCGCATCACCATCGTCACCTCCGGCACGCCCCATGTGCTCGAACAGATCGAAGCCCAGCTTCTGCGGCTGGTCCCGGTCGGGCGGGTCGTCGACATTACGAAATCAAAGCGCGGGGTCGAGCGGGAGCTTGCGCTCGTAAAAGTCGCCGGCACGGGCGAAAAACGCGTCGAGGCGCTCAGGATTTCGGAGATCTTCCGCGCCGGCGTGATCGACACGACCAATGAGAGTTTCGTCTTCGAGCTTACCGGCGCGAGCGAGAAGATCGACCAATTCATCACCCTGATGGAGCCCCTCGGGCTCGTCGAAGTGAGCCGCACGGGCGTCCTCAGCATCAAACGCGGGAAGGAGCGGGGATAGCCCGCTTCCCTGGGAATCTCGCCTCTTAAGGAGCAAGTTCAGTGAACATCTACTACGACAACGACGCCGATCTCGGCCTCATTCAAGCCAAGAAGGTCGCCGTGGTCGGCTATGGCAGCCAGGGCCACGCCCATGTGCTGAACCTGCGCGAAAGCGGCGTGACGGAGCTGCGCGTCGCGCTGCCGCCCGGCTCGAGCTCGCGGGAGAAGGCCGAGGCGGAGGGATTAACCGTGGTTACGCCCGCCGAAGCGGCGCAATGGGCCGATGTCCTCATGATCCTCGCGCCCGATGAGAAACAGTCCGTGCTATATGCCAATGAGATCGAACCCCACCTTCGGGACGGGATGCACCTGATGTTCGGGCATGGCTTCAACATCCACTACAATCTCATTCGACCGCCCAAGGGCGTTGATGTTTCGCTCTCTGCGCCCAAGGGCCCGGGCCACACATTGCGCAACCAGTATCAACAGGGCCGCGGCCTGCCGGGCCTCGTCGCCATCCACCAAGATGCGACCGGCACGGCGAAAGCGGTGGCGCTCGCCTATTCCAAAGGCATCGGCAATACGCGGGCGGGCGTCATCGAAACGAGCTTCAAAGAAGAGACCGAGACCGATCTGTTCGGCGAACAGGCCGTGCTCTGCGGCGGCGTCGTCGAGCTCATTAAAGCCGGCTACGAAACCCTGGTCGAGGCGGGCTACGCGCCGGAGATGGCGTATTTCGAATGCCTGCACGAGGTGAAGTTGATCGTCGACCTCATCTACGAGGGCGGCATTGCGAACATGAACTATTCGATCTCGAACACCGCCGAGTTCGGCGAGTATGTCTCGGGCCCGCGCGTGATTACGCCGGAGACCAAAGCCGCCATGAAAGGCGTCCTCGAGGATATCCAGTCGGGTAAATTCGCCCGGGACTGGGTGCTTGAGAATCAGGCCGGCCAGCCGAGCTTCCAGGCGATGCGCGCGCGCATGAGCGATCATGAGATCGAGGAGGTCGGCCAGAAACTGCGCGGCATGATGCAGTGGTCGAAGTCGAACCAACTCGTGGACAAGGCTCGAAATTAGAAAGGCGCCGGCTTCCGCGCATCGCGCCCGGCTTTTTGCAGTGCGACAACACGTGGCCGTTGCGCGGCTGTGATCCGCGTTGATTGGAAACCGGCGCTGACAAAACGCACCTACGGTTCATCGGAAACACGGAGGTTGGTGATGACCAAAAGCGTTGAGCGCTCGATCCAGGACTGGCGACTTCGAAACGGCGGGTTCCGCTCGCTGGCGGCCCGGCCGCCGGTCCAGCGACCGGCGACGCCGCCCCAGCGCCGTTAGGTCGGAAACCGCCCTGGCCTAGTCCAGACCGCCGGCAGACGGGTCGGCCCGCCGCCGCGCGGCGAGCCGGCTCTCCGCCGCGATCACCAGACAAGCCGCGAAAATCAACCCCGCGCCGGCGTAAAGCCGCCAGCTCGGCGCTTCGTCGAAGAGAGCGAAGCCGAGCGCCGAACTCCAGATAAGAGCGGTATACTCGAGAGGCGCTAGATTTTGCGCAGGGGCGCG
>CAYYNG010000335.1:0-3015 GCA_964472435.1 uncultured Hyphomonadaceae bacterium
GCGCCCGCCCAATACGCTGCGGCGGCCCGGTCGGTGGGCGCCTGAAGATCGTCGCCCAGGGCGGCGGCCACCGCCTTTTCATACCCGTCTCTAACGCGCATTCGCTCAATGACGGCAGGCGCTTTCGGACCATCGGCTTGGCGCAACAACCGCTTAAGACCGGAGATTTCCCCTTCCAGCGCGCGCACCTCGGCTTCGGCCGCCGCTTTCGGCGCGTCCGCCTCGGCTTCGGCGGCGCGCGCTTCGGCGAGCGCCGACTCCAGCGCATCGAACGCGCGCTGGGCGTCGTGCAGCCTTATCTCCGCCGCGTCCTCGGCCGCTTTCGCCGCCGCCACCGTTGCGCTCAGGGCGGCGGCGTCGGGCGCGTCCGCCAGCTGGCCGCGCAGACGGTCGGCCTCGGCTTCCAATTGCCGCTTGCGATTCCGCTGGGCTTCGAGGTTGGCCGCGGCCGCCGCGCGTTTCGCGCGGGCGTCGGACAGCCGGCTCGACGCGTCGTCTGCGGCGGCCTCTTTGTCGGTCAGCGCCTCCCGGGCGGCGGCGGCCTCGGCGCGCGCGGCCGCCTCCTGTTCCGCGCCGGCCGCGGGGTCGTCGACGGGGAGGGCGGCGAGCTCCTCCTGGGTTCGGGCCGCTGCTGCGGCGGCTTCGTCGGCCATCGTCTGCTCGCGCGCCACGTCCTCCCCGAGCCGGGCGAGCTCGGCTTCAAGCCGCGCTTCGGCCTCCTCGGCGCTTTTGCGCTCCGCTTCAGCCCGGGCGAGGGCGATGCGCGCCTGGCCGAGCTTCGCGCTGGCGACGCTCTCGGCGTCGCGTAGGGGGGCGAGGGCTGCGTCCGCATCGATCCGTTTGCGCTCGGCGACGGCGTCTTCGCGGGTCAAGCGCTCGACATCGGCTTTCGCGGTCTCCAGCGCTTGCCGGGCCGCTGCGACGTCGGCCTCCGCGACGGTCCATTTAAGGTGCGCCGCATAAGCTTCGAGCGCGGCGATCTCCTCGCTCAGCGCCTTGTATTTCCGCGCTTTGCGCGCCTGGCGTTTGAGACTTTCAAGCTGCCGCTCCACCTCGGCGGAGACTTCCGTGAGCCGTTCGAGGTTCGTCTCTGCGGCGCGTAGCTTCAGCTCCGCCTCATGGCGACGCGTGTTGAGGCCCGCGATGCCGGCGGCTTCTTCCAGAATGCGCCGGCGGTTCTGCGGCTTCGAGGCGATCAGCTCCGAAATCTGACCCTGGCGGACCAAAGCCGGCGAATTCGCGCCTGTCGAGGCGTCGGCGAAGAGGAGCTGGATGTCTTTCCCGCGCACCGTTCGGCCGTTGAGCTTGTAGGTCGATCCCGCGCTGCGCTTGAGGCGGCGGGTGACTTCCAGAACATCGGAGGCGTTGAACTCCGGCGGCGCGGTGCGGGCGGAATTGTCGAGGACGAGCGTGACCTCCGCCGTCTCCCGGGCCGGCCGGTCGGCCGAGCCCGAAAAGATGAGATCGTCCATTTCGCCGCCGCGCATGGCCCGGGCGGAGTTGGCGCCCATGGCCCATCGAAGCGATTCCAGCAGATTCGATTTTCCGCACCCATTGGGACCCACAATGCCTGTGAGACCCGGTTCGATCGGCACGTCCGTGGGGTCGACAAAGGATTTGAAGCCGGCGATGCGAAGCTGGGTGATGTGCATGCAGGCTCCTTGGAAACCTTAGTTTTCCGTTTCCGTTTCAACGGGTTCGGCGTCTTCAGACGTTTCTGCTGCGACCAGTGCGGCTTCGATCAGGCTTGCGAGCCCGTCCGGGGTGCGGGAGGCCGCGGTGGTCAGCCGTTCGCCGTTCAAAATCAGGGTGGGAGTGGCGTTCACGCCCGCCGCCTCGCCGGCGACGACGATGTCGGCGATGGCGCGACGAACCTCGAGATCGTTGCGGCACGTTTCGAACGCCGCGCCGCCGACGCCGTGGCGCGCACCGAGGGCTTGGAGCGCTTCCAATGCCCGGCCCGCGCGGGCCTCTTCAAAGATATCGCCTTGATTTGCAAAGAAATCGCCGATGACGTCGAAATACTTATCCTCCCCGGCGCAGCGCGCGACGGCGAAGCCGGCGAGGGCGAGTTCGGCCGGCTGGGTCGGGAATTCGCGGAAGACGAAGCGGATGCGGCCCGGCTCGATATAATCCTGTTTGATACGGGGGAGGACGGTTTCGTGAAAGTCTTTGCAATGCCCGCAGGTCAGCGACGCGTATTCGATCAGCGTCACCGGCGCGTCGTCCGGGCCGAGCGACATCTCTCCGAGGGAGGGCTCGAGGGCCGCGGTTTGCGATGTGTCGCCGTCGGCCGCGCCGCATCCAGCGAATGCGATGGCCGCCACCGCGGCGAGGGCCGCGCGCCGTGAAAATCCAAACACTGCCATAACCTTTCCTTAAGACCCTTGGGAGGGAAGGGTTTCCAAACGTTTAACGGCTCATCCGCCCGCCCCGCCGTCGAGCCGGGCGTCCAAAAGCGCCCGCATCGCCTCGGCGGTGCGCCCCTCGTCTGGGCCGAGCTCGCGGCCGTTGAGAAACAGCGCCGGGGTGCCCGTGACGCCGGCGGCCTGGCCGCCCTCGACGTTCTGCAGGATCAAATCGCGGACGGAGTCGTCGTCGAGGCAGGCGCTGAAGGCGTCGCCGTCGAGGCCGTGGCTGACGGCGATGGTCTGCAGCGCCGTTCGCGCCGCCCCGGCCCGGGCCGCCGACAGAAGGCCCGCTTGGCTCTCAAAAAGATCGTCGATCACGTCATAGGCCTTATCCGAGCCTGCGCAGCGTGCGACCGCCGAGCCTGCGACCGACACCTCGATCGGCGCGGTGGGGAACTCTCGGAACACATAGCGCAGCTTGCCGGTCTCGATGTAATCGGCCTTGATTTCGGCGATCACCTCTTCATGCATCGTGCGGCAGTGTGAGCAGGTGATCGAGGCGTATTCAATAAGCGTCAGCGGCGCCTCGTTCGATCCCACGACGATATCGTCGCCGGTCACCGGCGGCAGCGCGCCGGTGGCGGCCTCTCCGCCGCCTCCGCAC
>CAYYNG010000336.1:0-3001 GCA_964472435.1 uncultured Hyphomonadaceae bacterium
GCGATCTCGGCATGGTCGGGGCCGACCAGGCGCTCGACCGCCGCTTTCACATCGTCCGTGCGGCGCACGCAGCGGTCCAGGGGCTCCAGCATCGTGCTCAGCGGGCGGTTTTCATAGAGCGCGCGGGCATACTGGCCGGAATAGCGGGCGAGAAAGGTCGAGCGGGTGAGGAGGCCGACGGGGCGGCGGCCGGCGTCGACGACCGCCGCGCTTTCCGCCGCCGGGTGCGCGGTGAAATAATCGAAGGCCGCGCCGCCCAAATCGACCTCCCGCAAAGGCGGAAAGGCCTGGGTTCTTACTGAGGAAAAATCCATGTCGTCAGCCCTGACGCGTTCAAATCCCGCCCTATCCGAGAAAGGCGAAGAAACCGTCTTAGCCGTCGACGGGATTCTCAGATCGCATTTACCGAATTGAAGCGATGGACGGACGCCCCATTTTCCGGGCGTGCGCCAGGCTCGTTCGCTCATCCCCCGGTGGCTTCGCCGCGCCGGCCTCGCCGCCGCCGCCGCTCTGGCGTTCTCCGGCGCCTATGGGCATATCGAGGCGATGGACGACCAAGCGCCCTTCGACCTTGTCTCCGTCGGTCCCGACCGGCGGCTCCATGCGCTGTGCGACGGCCCCAAGGACGGCCCGAGCGTCATCTACGACGCCGGCGCGTTCGGCATCTACGCCGATGGCTGGTGGATCAAAGAGGCGCTGAGAGCCGATTACCGCGTCTGTCTCTACGATCGCGCGGGCCTTGGCTGGAGCGATCCTGTTCCAGAGGGCGAGACGCCCGACGCCGCGTTTCACGTCGAGGACATCCGCCGCCTCGCCGCGGCCGCCGGCCTCGCCCCGCCCTACTACCTCGTCGGCCATTCCATGGCGGGGCTTCGGCTCCATGCGTTCGCCAATCTCTATCCCGGCGAGATCGCCGGCCTCGTCTTCGTCGACGCCGCTGCGCCGCAACGGTTCAACACCGCTCGCGGGCGGCGGCTCGTCGGCCTCTTTTCAACCCTTATGGGCGCCGGCGTGGCGTCTGCTCAGATCGGCCTTGCGCGCGCCGTCGCGCCGCTTCTGCCCGACGAGTTGAAGCTGCCTCCGCAACCGGCTCGGGACAAGCGGCGAGCCATCTCGGCCGTCCGCCACCACCGGGGGGCCCGGGCCGAGGTGAAGGCGGCGGACCTGGGAGCGGCATATTTCCAAGAGACGTTGGCGGCCACGTTGCCGGTTTCGGTCTTCTCAGCGGGCGAGCGCGGCGGCGGAAATGCGCCCACCGCTGAGGCGGCGCGGCGGACCGCCGGCTTCGGTCGGATCACGCCCCTGCCCGGGGAAAGCCACGTGTCGGTCTTGAACGAGGAGAACGCGCGGAAGATCGCGGCCGACATTCGCGCGATGACCGCCCGCTTCGAGACAGCGCGATGAGCCGGGCGGAGACGGCGAGCGCCGGGGTGAACCGCCTCCTTTTCGACCACGCGCCCCGCGCGCTCAGCTTTCTGACGTTCCTTGCCGGCGTCGCCTCGCTCATTTGGGCGGCGAACCCGGGCGCGGCGCCGGCGGGCGCGGTCCTCGAGCTGTCGAACTTCGGCGCGGCGGCCGGCGGGGTCGGCCTAATGGCCTTGTCGGCGGGGCTGAGGCGGCGGGTCCGGCTCGCCTACGGTTTCACCTTGCTTTTCGCCCTCCATGGCGCGGTGCTCGCAGTCTTTGCAAAACAAAACCTGCTCGCCCTCCTGATTTTCGGGGGCCTTGCGGCGGTGCTGGTCGCCGCCCGCAAGGCGTTCTTCCGAAGATCGGCGCTTGCGTCGATCCGACTTGGCCGCTTTTGGTTCCTATCGGCGGGGCTGGGGGTCGCCGTCGCCGCCATCGGCGCGGCGCTGTGGGCCGGCCACAGCCAAGGCTTCATCGCCGCCAGCTGGTGGGATCTCGTGGTCGACCCGGCGCTCGGGGTCGCGGGCCGCCCGGTCGCCTTTGCGGCCGCGCTGATCGCCCTGGGCGGCTTCGCAACCCTCGTCGCCGCGCCGACGCGCCCTCCGGCGCCTCCGCCGAGCGACGATGATTTCGCGCGGTTTGGCGGCATCGCCGCCGAAGCCCCCGATCCGCGCCCCGAGAGCCAGCTCGCTTATTCCGGCGATATGAGCTTCCTCTACAGCGCCTCTGGCCGAGCCTCTTTGA
This sequence comes from uncultured Hyphomonadaceae bacterium, assembly GCA_964472435.1. Lineage (GTDB taxonomy): Bacteria > Pseudomonadota > Alphaproteobacteria > Caulobacterales > Hyphomonadaceae > CAYYNG01. The sequence goes on from CAYYNG010000336.1 coordinate 2,152, forward strand.
TGTACGCCCCCGTTTCAAACGCTTTGATCGCTATGGGCGCGCCCGTCGGCCCGCGGGAGGAGTGGCGCGAGCTATTAAGCGCGTTCCGGGACGAGGCGGAACGTCTCGCCGCGCGGGCGGCCATTTACGCTGCGCCGCCGGAGCTGCTTCCAGACCTTCTCGATCTTGGCTTCAAGGTTGAGAAGATCGGCGAGAACGCGATCCTCGATCTTGCGGCGTTCACGCTTTCGGGCCGCAAGCGGGACGTGATCCGGCGGGGCCGGCGCAAGCTCGCCGAACGGGCCGGGGCGACCTTCGAAATGCGCCTTCCGCCCCATGAGGCCGGCGCGTTCGACGATCTCAAACCCGTTTCAGACGCTTGGCTCGCCGACCATGGCGGCGCGGAGAAGGCCTTCTCCCTCGGCCGGTTCGAGCCCGCCTTTCTGGCGCGCTGCCCGGTCGGGGTCGTGCGCCTGGGCGGGCGCATCGCTGCGTTCGGGACGCTGCTCGCCCCGCCGGGCAAGGGATGGGTCGGGATCGACCTCATGCGCTACGACCCGCAGGCCGCGGTGACGAACACGATGGATTTCCTACTGGTCGAGTTGATCCTTTGGGCGAAGGAGGACGGCTATAAGCGGTTCGACCTCGCCATGGCGCCGCTTTCGGGTCTTGTCGAGGCGGAGTACGCTCCGCTGTTCGCCCGGATCGGCCGTGTCATCTTCGAGCGGGGGGAACGGTTCTACAATTTCCAGGGCCTGCGGCGGTTCAAGCAAAAATTCGACCCTGAATGGGAACCGCGCTATGTGGCCGCGCCGGGGTATTTCTCCTTGCCCGTGGCGCTCGCCGAGGCCGCCTATCTGACCAATGGCCG
>CAYYNG010000337.1:0-2995 GCA_964472435.1 uncultured Hyphomonadaceae bacterium
GGGCGCGCCTATGGGCCGCGCTTCCTCTTCATGTGGCCCAACGCCCGTATCTCGGTGATGGGCGGCGAGCAGGCCGCCGCGGTGCTCGCCACCGTCCGCCGGGACGGCCAGCCAGATTGGCCGGAGGCGGAGGAAGCCGCGTTCAAGGCTGAGATCCGCGAGGGTTATGAGCGCCAGGGCTCGCCCTACTACGCCTCGGCCCGGGGCTGGGACGACGGGATCATCGACCCCGCCCAAACTCGCGATGTGCTGGGCCTTGCGATCTCGGCCAGCCTCAATGCGCCGATCGAGCCGACCCGGTTCGGCGTCTTCAGAATGTGACGGGAGGGGACCCCATGCACGTCAAGCTCGCCACCGCCGCTGCGGCGCTATTGGGGGCGACCGCTTGCGCGGCCGGTTCGCCGCCGCTCGCGCCACCTCGTGCGGCCGCGGCGGCCCCCGCCGATCCCGAGGTCGAAGCCGTGCTTGAAACGATCGACGCCTTCTTCACCGCGTTCGCCGAAGGAGACGTCGACACGCTAGAGCGCATGCTGGAGCAGCCGAGTTACATTCGCAGCGTAAGGCCCTTCTCCGACCGCGGCGGTTTTGTGCGCGAGCGGACTTATCGCGACTGGCTCGAGAGCATGCGGGAAAACACGACGGCGCTGCGCGAGGTCTATTGGGACCCCGTGGTCGAGGTGCGCGATCCCCTTTTGGCGACGGTCTGGGCGCCCTATCGGATTGAAGTGGATGGTGCGCTGTCCCATTGCGGCGTCGACCATTTCACCCTGGTCAAACGCGCCGACCGCTGGCGCATTGCGGACCTCACCTACACAACCGAACCCGACGCCTGCGACGAGCTCGCGCCGGGTCCGAATAGCGTTGTTCGGCCGGCTGAAGTGGCGGAGGTCGAGGGCTGATGTTCCGTAAGATCCTTATCGCGAACCGGGGCGAGATCGCTGTGCGCGTGGCGCGGACGGCGAGGCGCATCGGGATCCGAACGGTGGCTGTGTTTTCGGATGCGGACGCCGGCGCGCCCCATGTGGCGGCTTGCGACGAGGCCGTGCGCATCGGCCCGTCGCCCGCAGCGGAGAGCTATCTGCGCGCCGACAAGATCATCAAGGCGGCCCGGGCGACCGGCGCGGAAGCCGTCCATCCCGGCTATGGGTTCCTCTCGGAAAACGCCGGTTTCGCCGAAGCGCTAGACAAAGCCGGCCTCGTTTTCATCGGACCCACGGCTGAAACGATCCGCGCCATGGGCTCGAAATCCGCCGCCAAGGATTTGATGGAAGCGGCCGGCGTGCCCACGACGCCGGGCTATCAGGGCGAAGATCAAACGGTCGAGACGTTTGCGAGCGAGGCCGAACGGATCGGGTATCCCGTACTCCTTAAGGCGACCGCCGGCGGGGGTGGCAAGGGCATGCGCGTCGTTGAGCGCGCCGAAGACCTCGCCGAGGCGCTGGCCTCCGCCCAGCGCGAAGCCAAGTCGGCCTTCGGCGACGACCGGTTCCTGGTCGAGAAATATGTCGCCGAAGCGCGCCACCTGGAGGTCCAGATTTTCGGCGACGGCCGCGGCGAGGTGGTCCACCTGTTCGAACGGGACTGTTCGGTCCAACGCCGCCACCAGAAAATCATCGAAGAAGCGCCCGCGCCGAGCCTGCCGGCCAAGGTGCGCAACGACTTGCTGACGGCAGGCGTCGAAGCCGGCAAGGCCGTCGCCTATCGCGGGGCCGGCACGGTGGAGTTCCTCTACGATCCCGCCGCCAAGGCCGTCTATTTCATGGAGATGAACACCCGACTCCAGGTCGAACATCCGGTGACGGAGATGATCACCGGCGTCGACCTTGTCGAGTGGCAGCTGCGGGTCGCCGCCGGCGAGGCGCTGCCCGCGACGCAGAGTGATATCACGTCTTGCGGCCACGCCTTCGAGGCCCGTCTCTATGCGGAAGATCCGGGCCGGGACTTCGCTCCCGCGATCGGCCGGCTCGATCGGCTTGATCTTCCGGAAGAGCGCGCGCGGATCGACTCCGGCGTGGTCGCGGGCCAGGAGATCACGCCACATTACGACCCGATGATCGCGAAGATCATCACCGCGGGCGGCACCCGTGCCGAGGCGCTCGGGCGGCTGGCCGGGGCGCTTGAGGCGACGCGCGTTACCGGGCTCGAAACCAATGCCGGCTTCCTCCATGCGCTGGCGACGGACACGGATTTCGCGGCCGGCGAGGTCTCGACCCGCTATATCGAGCGGCATGCCGCAACGCTCTTCGCCGCGCCTGCGCCCGGTCCCATCATCTGGGCCGCAGCAGCGCTCGCCGCGCGCGCGGAGGCGGAGACCCCCGGCGCGCATGACCCATGGGTCACGGCGACCGGGTTTCGGCTCAACCGCCGCGCAAAGTCGGTCCATTGGATCGCGATGGACGATACCCCGGCTCTCGTTCGCGTCTTGGGGGCCGGACCGGATTACGAGATCGAGATCCAACCGGGCGCGACGGCCGCGCGTCGGCGGACGGGGGAGGCGGAGGGCGAGGTCCTGCGCATCGCCTGCGCGGCCCAAGTCGAGGAGCCGGGCCGGTTCGCCATCGAGATCGACGGCGTCCGCGAGCGCCTCGATGTCAGCGCTCACGCGGCAGGTTTCAGGGTGTGGCGGGGCGGCCGGTTCTGGGATGTCGCCCGGCCCGCCCCGCTATCGGGCGAGGCGGGAGGCCAGTCCGCCGAAGGCTCCTTGACGGCGCCCATGCCTGGGGTCTTGACCAAAGTTCTGGTCGCGCCCGGCGATGCGGTGGGCGCCGGCGACGCCCTCGCCGTCATGGAGGCGATGAAGATGGAGCATGCAATCAAAGCGCCGCGCGACGGCGTGGTGGCGGCCGTACGGTTTGGCGCGGGCGACCAGGTGAAAGAGGGCGATCTGCTCGTTGAATTCCAGGCCGAGGACGACGAGGGCTAGCGCCTGTCCCAAGAAGACCGCTCTTGCATATAATCGAAAAACGATGCATGCGGGGGCCATGCAGCAGACCCA
>CAYYNG010000338.1:0-2995 GCA_964472435.1 uncultured Hyphomonadaceae bacterium
AACCGATAGACGAAGGGACCGCTCTGTTATGGCCGCCCGATATAGCGGCGCTCGCCCGGCGGCGCAAGCGGCCGCCTGCGTCACCCCGCCGCTGCATCCACAATGTCGAACTGCGCCTCCCGCCGGCCGTTCCAATCGTTGATTTTCAGCCGCCCCGCGAGGTGAAGAGGCCGGCCGGCGAACACAGCCTCCGCGATCGGCGTCTCGGCTGCGCGCCAAGCGACGCAGCCGACGCGGCCGCCCGCGTCCTCGGCGGTGAACCGCAAATGATCCGATCCAATCCGTCGCGCCCCCGAAATCGCCGCGGTTTCGATTGCAAAAACAGGCTCGGGCGCCTCCGCGCCGAACGGCCCAAGCCGCTCGAGGGTTTCGGCGAGTTCGGTCGTCGCCGATCCTGCGGACAAGATGGCGTCGATCGCGAGCTCGCGGGCCGCGTCCACCGCCCCTCGCTGGCCGCCGATCCGGCGGTTGAGCCAGGCTGCGAACCCCGAAAGCTGCGCGGGCTCGAGACTCAGCCCACCGGCCATGGCGTGGCCGCCGCCGGAGCGTACGACCCCCACCCTCGCCGCATCCGCAATCGCCTCGCCGATGTTCACCCCGCGCACCGATCTCGCCGACCCTTTAGCGAGGGGCCCGAGCCCCTCGCCCCAACCGATCACCACCGCCGGCAAATGGAACTTGTCTTTCAGACGGCCCGCCACGATTCCGATTACGCCAGGGTGCCAGCCCTCCCCGCCGACGACGATCGCGTTCAGGCCGGGGTCCGCCTCCAGGGCGCGTCGCACCTGGGCGGTCGCCGCGTCCAGGATCTCGCGTTCCACCGCCTTCCGTGCGTCGTTCAGCGCATGCAGGCGCTCGGCGAGGCCGATCGCTTCGGCTCGGTCGTCGACCGCCAGCAGTTTCGCCGCGAGCCAGGGGTCGCCAATGCGGCCGCCCGCATTCAGGCGCGGGCCGAGTACGAACGTTGCATGGTAAACGCTGTCGATCGCGCCGATGCCGGCGACATCGGCCAACGCGCGAAGCCCGGGATTGGCCCCGCGGGCCATGATCTTCAGCCCCTGAACGGCGAACGCGCGGTTGACGCCCTTGAGCGGCGCCATGTCGCAAAGGGTGCCGAGCGCGCAGAGATCGAGCCAGGCCATCAGATCCGGCAATCCGCCCGCAGGTTCGACGCCGCGCGCCTTTGCGAGCCGGTTAACCGCGGCGACGAAGACGAACGCGACCCCAGCCCCCGCCAAATGCCCGCAGCCGGATGTGTCGTCGGGCCGATTGGGATTGACGAGCGCCGCCGCCGGAGGGGGCTCGCCCTGCATCAGGTGATGGTCGAGTACGATGACCGGCAGGTCGATCCGAACAGCCTCGTCAAGCGCCTCACGCGCCGCCGCCCCGCAATCGACCGTGATGACCAAATCGTCGCCGCGGGCCTTCAGCGCGCGGAAAGCCTCGGGCGACGGCCCGTACCCTTCCGCAAGCCGGTCGGGCACATAGAGGCCGAGCTCCCGCCCCCAGGCGCGGAAATAACGGGCGAGGATCGCCGAAGACGTGCCGCCATCGACATCGTAGTCCGCGAACACCGTGACCTGACGCCCCGCCGTCAGCGCCTCAAGCACGAGCTCCGCCGCACGGTCCATGTCTTGGAGACTGGAGGGGTCTGGAAACGTTCCGCGCAAGGTGGGCGCAAGGAAGGCCTCAACTTCGTCAGCGGCGACGCCGCGCAGCGCAAGCAGCCGGCCGACCAGATCCGAGCCGCCGACTTTAGAGCCGACGCGCCGAACCTCGGCCTCGTCGACGGTCCTAAGGGACCAATAGCGCCCACCGATGGACTGCGAGACGTCGAAAAGGCGGGCCTGACCCGACACGCGGCCCCGCTCTAGTCCGTCGCCGGACGGCGCGATCTTACGTAACGGACAACACCATCGGTCGAGTTCATAACGAGGGTGTGGGTGTGCACGGACGCGGCGTCGACCTTCACCCCGTCCAAGAGCCCGCCGGTCGTCACGCCCGTAGCGCAGAAGACGGTCTCGCCCGAAGCGAGCTCGTGGAGGTCGTATGTGCGATCAAGATCGGTGATCCCCACCCGCGCCGCACGACCGCGTTCTTCATCATTGCGGAAGTGAAGCCGGCCCTGCATTTGCCCGCCGACGCATTTCAAAGCGGCGGCTGCAAGCACGCCCTCCGGCGCGCCGCCTTGGCCGAGATAAATGTCCACCCCGGTCGTGGGGTCGGTCGTGTTGATCACACCCGCCACGTCGCCGTCGGTGATCAAATGGATCCGCACGCCCGCTGAACGGAGGCTCTCGATGATGTCTTGGTGGCGCGGCCGGTCGAGGACGCAAGCGGTCATCCGCTCGACGGGCTCGCCCTTCGCCTTGGCCAGTTCGCGCATGTTTTCCGCCGGCGTCGCATCGAGGCTGACGACCCCGGCGGGATACCCAGGACCGATCGCGAGCTTATCCATATAGACGTCCGGGGAGTGCAGAAGACCGCCGCGGGGCGCCGCCGCGAGCACCGCAAGCGCGTTGGGCATGGCCTTAGCCGTGAGCGTGGTCCCCTCCAGCGGGTCGAGGGCGATATCGATCTCCGGCCCCGATCCCGTCCCGACCTCTTCGCCGATATAGAGCATCGGCGCCTCGTCGCGTTCGCCCTCGCCGATTACGATCCGGCCCCGCATGTCGACGGCGTTGAGCCCGGTGCGCATGGCGTCCACCGCAGCTTGATCGGCCGCCTTCTCGTCGCCGCGGCCAACCAGGCGGGAGGCGGCGACAGCGGCCGCTTCGGTCACGCGCACCATAGCGTCGGCGATGTCGGAGCTCAGCGGGATGTCGGTCATGGGGGGATCCAATTTGTTCGAGGCGCCGGTGGCTCCGGCGACGTCTTAGTTCGCCGCTTCGATACGGATCAGGCGCGGCGCGTCAATGCTGGCGTCCAACTTAGCAAGCTTTGCAACGGCGGCCGATACCTCCGCTCGCGAGCAGCGATGGGTGACAATCGCCAC
>CAYYNG010000339.1:0-2967 GCA_964472435.1 uncultured Hyphomonadaceae bacterium
CGGCAGGTCCAGGAAGGCCGGGTCCATATCGCCCAAGAGCGCGACCGGCCATTCGGCGAGGCCCGTCACCTCTTCAAGGAGGCCCTTGTCCTCGACGAGTTCCAGGCCCCTCTCGGCGCAGACCCGGCTCGCCTCTTCCGCGATCAGCTGGCTCCGCGCCTCGCGCGTCAGGCGAACATGCCCATCGCCTTCCAGCTGGCTTTGGTAGTCGTCCCATCCGGTCACTGTGAACGGGCCCCGGCCCATCCCCCGGTGGCCTTCGGTCTCGGTCCCGCTTCGGATCCCCCCCACCTCGAAGGGAACCACCGCGCCGTCGAAGACGCAGAGGATCCGCTGCAGCGGCCGCACCCAGCGCAGATCCCCCGCCCCCCAGCGCATGGATTTCGGCCAATGGAACCCGCGAACGATCTCCGGCGCGGCTTGGGCCACAAGGTCCGGCGTCGGCGCGCCGGGCTTTTCGATCACCGCGACATAGAACGCGCCCTTTTTGGGGTCCTCCCGCACCTCGGCCTCGTCGATCGAGGTGAGGCCCGCGCCGCGGAGGAACCCCTCCACCGCTTTCTCCGGCGCCCCGACTTTCGGGCCCTTGCGCTCCTCGCGCACGTCTTTGGACGTCGCCGGCAACCCATCGACCACCACGGCGAGCCGCCGGGGCCCGGAGCATGTCGCGATCGCGTCAAAGCTGAGCCCCGCCGCCTTCAGCGCGTCGCCGAGCGCGCGGCCGAGATCGGCCTCTGCCCGCGCCTGCATGCGGGCCGGGATCTCTTCAGAGAAGAGCTCGAGAAGAAGCTGAGGCATCTAGGAGAGGTCGCGGGTTCAGTCGAGTTTGGCGTGGCTGCCGTCGCAGAGCGGGGTATTACCCGTTCTCTTGCACGCGCAAAAGAAGAACTTGCCCGTCTTCGGGGCCTCCCAGCCCTCGGGCGCGAAGTCGGTCCCCTTGTGCGAGCCGTCGCAGAAAGGCTGGTTGGCCGACTTCCCGCAGGCGCACCACCAATACATCCTCCCCTCCTCCACTTCGACGGGGACGGGTTCGCGGCCGGCGATTTCGGGTTCGCTCATGTCAGATCTCCTCGGGGCGTTCGACGGTGAAGGCGCTGTCGGTCCGGTCGCCAGTGTTCACGACACCAGCGCGCTCGATCAGCATGATCTTGCATTCCCCTTGCACGGATTGCGGGCGGTGCTCCACGCCCTTGGGCACGATGATCGCCTGCCCTGCGGCCAAGCGCTCGGTCCGGTCGCGGTAATGCATGTCCATCGCCCCCTCGATGACGAGGAACATCTCGTCGGCGTCTGGATGGGCGTGCCAGTCGAAAGCGCTGGCGAGCCGCGCGAGGCGAACCTGCACGCCATTCACTTCGCCGACGAGCTTCGGCGTCCAAGCCTCTGAAAACCGGGAGAATTTCTCCGCGATATCGACCACTTGGGTCATGGCGTCGGGCTATCATGGTAGAGGGCGCGGATGGCGCTCGTGTCCGCGCTCGGGGCGAGGTCCAGCATGGCGCGGGACGTATAGCCGCCGCGCAGCTTGCCGTCCTCGGAATACATCCAATCGGTGATGTCGGCTTCGGTAAAGGCGATTTCCTGGCCCGCGGTGAAGCGCGCGCCGTCGGCCTCGTCCTCCACGACGCGGCCGATATGGGCGCCGTCCGGCCCGGCCCCGGGCTCGATCTCGCCGACCCAGACATAGTCCTTGCGATAGGCTGAGGACTCGGTGGTCACCTGCGCGCGGCAGCTCGCGCCCGCTTCGCTCCCCATCGCCACCCAAAAGACCTCGAGGTTCGCCCGCGCGTCCGCAATGGCCGCTTGGATCTCGCTGTACTTGAAAAGCGGGGGTTCATCGGCCTGGGCCACCGCCGGCGCGCCGCCCTCGGCTTGGGACGTGGCGGCGGGGGCGCCGCAGGCGGCGACGGCGACGGCGAGCGTGGACGCGAGGCGTCGGATCATGGCAGCGGCTCCTCGTGCAGCATCATGGCGATTTGACCGGCTTCAGACGGATCCATCCCATCGAGCAAAAGCCGGGTCGTAAAATGCCCGCGGAGCTTGCCCCGGTCGAGATAGCCCCAATCGGTCACATCGGCGGTGGTGAACGTCACCCGTTCGCCGGCCCGAGCATGGTCGCGCAGGTTGACGGGCTCATTGCCCAGGACGCCCGTGATCGCGCGCCCGTTGCGGCGCACGTCCACCACCCAGATATGTTCGAGGCTGTCATCGTTCGTCGGCAGGCCGACCTTGATGGAAAAGCCCGACGTCAAGATCGAGCCCGAGACGAAGGCGTCCCAGAATTGATCAAGGCTCGCCCGGGCGTCGCGCACCGCCGCGACCATGCTCGGATCGGTCATATCGCTCGAGACGACCGCCGGCTCGCCCTTGCGGGTCTGCGCGGCGGCGGGGGTGAGGATAAACGCAGCGACCAGGCATGGGAGGAGGGAACGGATCATGTCGAAGGGGCCTCTGATGGTGTCTGGCTTTCCGCCCAAGCCTGCGCCGCGCCTTTGGCAAGGTCGCGGACGCGGGCGATATAGGCTTGGCGTTCGGTGGGGCTGATCGCGCCGCGGGCGTCGATCAAGTTGAAGACATGGGACGCTTTGAGGGCGAAATCATAGGCTGGCAGGGGCGTGCCAGCCGCAAGGAGCGACTTCGATTGCCGCTCGCACCCCTCGAACCAGCCCTGCAGCATTTCGACATCGGAATGCTCGAAATTAAAGGCCGATTGCTGGCGCTCGTTCTCTAAAAAGACGTCGCCATAGGAAAGCGGGATCTCTGCGTCCGGCGGATTGAACGGCATGTCGTAGACAGTGTCATAACCGAGCACGTACATCGCCAGACGTTCGAGCCCGTAGGTCAGCTCGCCCGAGACCGGACGGACATCGAGCCCGCCGACCTGTTGGAAATAGGTGAATTGGCTGACCTCCATCCCGTCGCACCAAACCTCCCAACCAAGGCCCCAAGCGCCGACGGTCGGGTTCT
>CAYYNG010000340.1:0-2942 GCA_964472435.1 uncultured Hyphomonadaceae bacterium
CCGAATCAAGATGCGCAGCCGCTTCGTCTAACAATAGCAGGGGAGGGGGGCCCCTGTCGCCCTCTGAGAGCGCCTGGGCGCTCGCCAAAATCAATCCTATTAACAAGGCCTTCTGCTGGCCCGTAGAGGCGTCGCGCGCGGGCGCGCCGGAGGGGCGGTGAACCACGGCGAAATCCGACCGGTGGGGGCCCGACAAAGTGCGCCCCGCGGCGGCGTCCCGGCCGCGCCCGGCGCGCAGCGCGGCGGCCAAATCCGCCTCGATCTGCGCCGCATCCGCGCCTCGGCCGGCCGCCTCTTCCCATGCGCCTTCGAAGCCGAGATCGGCCTTGGGGAACGCGCCTTCGGGGCGGGCGTCGACGGCCGACTGCAGCCGGGCGAGCACGCGGGCGCGATTGATCGCGATCTGGGCGCCGGCTTGGGCGAGGCGCGCCTCGATCGCGCTCGCCCATGCGGGGTCGGGCGGCCCCCGCTCCAATAGCGCGTTGCGCTCCCGCATCGCCTTCTCATAAGCGGCGGAGACGCGGCCATGGATCGGAATGTGGGCCATGACCTGGCGGTCGTAGAACCGGCGCCGATCCCCCGCCGCGCCCGCAAACACCCGATCCATCGCAGGCGTCAGCCAGACGATGCGGACGAGATCGGCCAAGTCGCCCGCGCTCGCCGGCGCGCCGTCGATGCGGACGACGCGTTTCGCGCCGCCGCCCTCGCCCCGTTCCAGGGCGACGCCGATCTTCTGATCATCGACCTCAGCCGACACGGCCCAGCCGCCCGTCCCGCCCGTGCGCGCGATCTCTTGCAGGCCGGCCGACCGCAGCCCGCGGCCCGGCCCCAATTGGGAGATCGCCTCCAGCACGTTCGTCTTGCCTGCGCCGTTCGGACCCACGAGGCAAACGTGCCGCCCGTCTAAAGGGAGGTCGAGGGCGGCGTAGTTTCGGTAGTCGGCGAGCCTGAGGCGGGCGATGGCGGTCATGGCGCCGAGATCAGACCGTCCAGGCGTGGCCGGTCGCCTCTTCCGACAGGGCCCAGAGCCGGGCCGCGACCTCGGGATCCCTCGCCTCGGCGACGAGTTGGCAATCCCCCGCCCGCCCGCGCAGCTCGCCAAGGCCGGTGGGGCCATAGAACGCGCCGCCTTGGGCGCGCGGGTCGGCGGCGCTTAAAGCCGTCGGGAAGGCGCCCCGGCGGGCCGATTGGGCGAAGATGAGATTGCCGGGGATGGAGGCGGCGGCCATCAGCCCGCCCGAGCCGTTGAATTGCAGGTTCGTCGCGGCATAGCCGGGATGGCAGATCATCGCCTGCGCGGCGTGGCCGGCTTCTTTGAGACGACGGTCGAGCTCAGCCCCGAACATGGCGTTTGCGAATTTGCTTTGGCTATAAGCGTCCCAGGGCCGGTAGCCCGCCGCCCAGTTCGGATCGTCGAACCGGATGGCGCGGGGGCCGTATTTGTGGGCGAGGCTGGAAACGACGACGACCCGGCCGCCGCTTTCGATCACCCGGTCTTTGAGGAGCCCTGTCAAGAGGAAGTGGCCGAGATGGTTGACGCCGAACTGCAGCTCGAACCCGTCTCTTGTCGTCCGGCGCTTTGGCGGGGTCATCATGCCGGCATTGTTGACGAGGGCGTCGATGGCCGGGGTCGTCTCTAAGATCTCGGCCGCCGCCGAACGGACCGAGGCGAGGTCTGCCAGATCGAGCGCGATGATCGAAACGGGCGCGTTCGCCCCGCGGCCGGCGCGGAGGACGTCCGCCGCCGCCTCGGCTTTTGCGCGGTTTCGGCAGAGCATGGTGATCGCGCCGCCGGCCTCCGCCAGGATCTTGGCCGCCCCAAGGCCGATGCCGCTGTTTGCGCCCGTGATGACGAAGGTCTTGCCCGTCAGATCGGGCAGGTCCCGCGGCGTCCAATTGCGGATCGGCCCGCTCACCGGCGCGCCCTAGACCCTGAGCGGCATCAGGACGTAACGGGCCGCCGCGTCGCTGGGATCCAAAACCAGGGCGGGGGAGGCGGGATCGTTGAAGCGGAACTCCGCCTCGTCGGCCTCGATCTGCCCGGCGACGTCGAGGAGGTATTTGGCGTTGAAGCCGATCTCCATCGCCCCGGCGCCGTACTCGGCTTCGAGCTCTTCATGGCCCTGGCCGGTTTCGGCGTGATTCACCGCCAGGGTCAGCCGGCCCTCGTCCAGGCTGAGCTTGACCGAACGCGACCGCTCGGCCGAGACGGTGGAGACCCGGTCGACCGCCGCTTCAAACGCTTTGTTATTGATCGTCAAAACCTTGTCGTTTCCGTCGGGGATCACCCGCGCATAGTCCGGGAAAGAGCCGTCGATCAGCTTCGAGGTCAGGGTCGCCCGGCCGGCGCGGAGCACGATTTTCGCGTCGGACACGCCGAGGGTCACCGGCCCCTCGACATGGTCGATCAACCGGCGGATTTCGCCCACCGCCTTGCGAGGCACAATGACGCCCTGAAGACTTTCCGATCCGGACGGCGCCGGGATCTCGGCGAGGGCGAGCCGATGGCCGTCGGTCGCCACCGCGCGCAGAACGGGGCGGCCCTCGCTCTCGGCGGCGTGCAGATAAACGCCGTTCAAATAGTACCGGGTCTCCTCGGTCGAGATCGCAAAGCGGGTCTTGTCGATCAACCGCCGCAGGTCGGCCGCCTCCAACTCGAACACCGTCGCCGCATCATCGGCGCCCATGGTCTGGAAATCCGAGGCCGGCAGCGTGGGCAGCGCGAAATTCGACCGTCCCGCCCGCATGGACAGGCGCTGGTTCTCAGGATCCAGCGCGAGCTCGACCTCGGCCCCGTCGGGCAGTTTGCGCGTTACGTCGAAGAGGATCTGAGCCGGCGCCGTCACCGCCCCGCCCCGGGCGACCTTCGCATCGGCCGTGTCGATGGCTTCGATATCGAGATCGGTCGCCGTAAACGTCAGCGTGCCGTCCTCGGCCGTCAT
>CAYYNG010000341.1:0-2936 GCA_964472435.1 uncultured Hyphomonadaceae bacterium
GTTTCAGCGGCCCCGCCGCGCTCGCTTTCGAGATCTCACCCCAATAGGGCGTCTGGCGCAGAGCCTCATAGTATTTCCAGATGTACGGATGATAGGCGCCCGGCAGCCAGGGTTTGTCCTTCTCTGTAAAGTGGATGATTTTGGGACGCCGCTGGATCTGCATCTCGTCATGGGTCGCGTGGATCACCCGGCCTTCATGGCGGATCACCATCATGCGCTGGGTGTTCCAAACCGGATCAATCAGCGTCCAACGGCCCCAGAACGCGTGGTTGAGCGCGTCCTGATCCATATAGGGCAGCTCGTCCATCCGGGTGCGCAAGAGCTCAAGGGCCGGGGCGAAGGCATTCGATTCTCGGATCGCGGCGATGTCGAGCAGCAGGACGCCGGCATTAAAATAGCCGAGGCGCCGCCAGGGCAGGCCGAACCGCGCAGCGAATTCCGCGGCATCGAGGCCGACATCGAAGACCGCGCCGATCATCCCGCCCCTAAGATCCGTCTCCCAAAGCTCGCGAAGGTCGCCCGTGACCACGAGGTCTGAGTCGAGATAGATCACGCGGCTTGCGTCTTCGGGGGCGAATTCGGTGATCGCAAACCGGTAGAACGTGGCGCGGCTGATATAGTCGCGGCCGTCCAGTTTCAGGATCTCCGAGTTCGAAACCTCCTCCCACTGGAACGTCTGACCCGGCGCGCAGCTTTCGACCTTCGCCCGCTCTGCTTGCGAGACGCCGTCGTGAATGATCAGAAACCGAAACCGCGCGCCCGGCGCGTTCGCCACGATCGATGCTAAGACCACGCTCAGGTGCGGCGCGTAACGCTCATCGATCCCGAAGGCGCAGATGATTTCGCCGGCGGCGGGCATCTAACGCCACACGGCCCAAGGCGCCTCGCCCGACTCCCAGAGGTTTTCGAGCACGTTTTTGTCGCGAAGCGTGTCCATGGCCTGCCAGAACCCCCTGTGCCGATAGCTCGCAAGTTGGCCTTCGGCGACAAGCCGGTTCATGGGCTCTTGCTCCCAAACCGTCGCATCATCGTCGATGAGGTCGACGACGTCGGGCTCGCAAACGAAAAAACCGCCATTGATCAGGCCGACATCCTCGCTGTTCTTCTCGCGGAACGTGGTCACGCGTTCGCCGGTCTCGTTGAGGCCGAGCACGCCGAACCGCCCGGGCGGGGTCACGGCGGTGACCGTGCATTTCAATCCGTGGGCGCGGTGGAAGGCGAGAAGCTCCTTAACATCCACATCCGAAACACCGTCGCCATAGGTCAGGCAGAAGGGGTCCTCGCCGACGAATTCCCGCGCGCGGCGAACCCGGCCGCCGGTCATCGAATTCGCGCCGGTGTCGAGGACGGTGACCCGCCAGGGCTCGACGTCGCCGTTCCGCCAGACGAGCTCACCCGAGGCGAGATCGATCGTGAAGTCGCTGGAAGCGCGGGTGTAGTTGAGGAAGTAGTTTCGGATGAACTCGACCTTGTAGCCGCCGAGGATGACGAAATCGGTCAGGCCGTGGTGGGCGTATAGCTTCATAATGTGCCACATGATCGGACGGCCGCCGACTTCGACCATCGGCTTTGGCCGGACAGCGGTCTCTTCGCTGAGCCGGGTGCCGAAGCCGCCCGCTAGAATAAATACTTTCACGCGTCCGTCTCCGTGGCTTGAAGGTCGAAATGATCGGTTTGTTCGGCGTAGACCCTGTCGATGAGACGCCCTTCAGGAAGCGCGACATCGTCTAGGGTCAGGGTCTGATCCTTGGCGACGGGCCGGATGAGACGCGCGCCTTCGGCGAGCCCCATCGGCAAAAGGCGCTCGCGCCCGATCACCGGCGCATTCTCCGCCTCGCCATAGGTGTCGAACCCGCCGATCCCGTCGAGCGTTCCCCCCGCTTGAAGGTCGCGTTTTGCGGTCGCAACGACGCCGACCCGCGGCGGGCCCGCCGGCGCCACCGTCGCGTCCGTAAAGAGCGCAACGCGCGCGATGGTCAGAGGCGCCTCGAGATGGACGAGGTGATAGGGCGTGTAGAAGAGATAGAAGGGGCCCGGCCCCATCTTGTAATAGCCCATGTAATGGCGCTGGTCCGGACGGTCGCTATAGCCGATCACGAAGACGCCCGGGGAGGGGTTCGCGCCGACGACGAAATCGACGAGCCCCGGCTGGTCCAAATCAAGATGCGGCGTCAGCTTATCGAGATAATCGCCGAGCGGGCGCAAGGGCAGCGTGGGGTCTTTCCCCGTGGGATCGATTCCGATCATGCCGCGCTTGGCGACCCGCATCCCGGCCGCATTCGCAACGACGGCTTGTTCGAAGGCGACTTTCGTCCCGTCTGCGAAAGACGTGACCATCTCGGCCTTCTGTTTCCAGCGCTCGGCGAACGATTTCTGCGTCTCGGGATTGCGATGCTGGTCTTGCAGGGTTTTTACGCTGCCGCACAGCATCGGGCGGAATCCGGCCGTTTCGACATAGCGCACGAGGTTCATTTCCACCCCGGGCTGGTCGCCGTCGATATTCGTGATGATGACGCCGGCGGCGTCCGCCTTCGCCTTGAGAAGCGGGCCGACGGTGGCGTCGAGCTCGGCATTCATCAAGATCACATGTTTGCCGGCTTCGATGGCGGCAAGGACGCCGCGAAGCGCGAAATCCATGGACCCTGTGCCCTCGAGGACGATATCGACGCCGTCGGCCGCGGCGAGGGCCGCCGGATCTTCGCAGACAGCGACCCCGCCCCGGGACACGGTTTTCGAGATGTCTGTGGCGGTTTCCGCGCGATCGACGGCCTCCCGGTCAAGCGTCTCTTTAAAGATGCGCTCAGCGACCTCCGGCCGGCGGGCGGCGATGGCGACGATTTCGATCGCGGGGTGTTGCAACCGAATTTGCAAGGCGACGCCGACGACCATGAAGCCAGAGCAGAACACGGCGAACCGGACCGGGGGGCCGGTTTCGG
>CAYYNG010000342.1:0-2934 GCA_964472435.1 uncultured Hyphomonadaceae bacterium
TGGACGTACAGCTTGTCGAGGGAGCCGGCGAGGGGGGTGTAGCCCATCTGTTCCATCGTCCGGACGCCGTCTTCGGTGGCCCCGCGGGCGAAAGCCGGCACCGTTCCGAAGAGCTGCACCCGCAGCGTGGCGGCGGCCATCATGACGGCGCGGCGGGCGTCTCGGGTTTCCCCGCCATAAACCCAACAATAAAACGCCGCCGCCCGCTCAGAGGCCGGGCAGACATGAGAGAGGTCGGGGTCGGCTGGATCGAAATCCCCGTTGCGCATGGCGATCTCGCCCGCCCGCGTCAGGGGAATCGCGGTCGCGAACCCGGTGATGTGCGGTTCGCAGTAGATCCAGACCGTAATGCCGCAGTGCTCGTGCACCCGCCGAACGATCGCCTCCGGCGCAAGCGGCTGACCGACAAGCCGTTCGGCGAACGCGAGAGCCGGCCCGATTTCCTCAGCTCGGGCGAGCCGGAACCCGAAAGCAGACATTTGGTGTTCGAAGGTCGGCGGATCGACCAAAACGCCCTCGACTGTGCTAATGACCTTGCTTCTCGTCGCCATGGCGCCACCTCCAACTGTTCGCACGCAGGGGTAGCTAACTTCGTGGACTCGCGCCGTAGACGATTTTGTAATGCGGGGTTACGGTCGTAGAGGAGGTATTATGGGCGACACGCGATTGGATTGGGACAAAGTCCGGGTCTTCAAGGCCGTGGCCGACGCGGGCAGCATGGCCGGCGCGGCCGCTAAGCTGCGGGAGTCCCCCGCCACGGTGAGCCGCAAGATCGATGATCTTGAGCGATCCTTGGGCGTGGAACTGCTGGCTCGGTCGAGTCGCGGCGTGGAGCTCACCGAGGCGGGCAAGGCCGCCTTCCGCTATGCCGAAACGGCGGCCGATGCGATGTCGGCGCTGCAGAACGACGTCAGCGGGCTTGACCAAATGGATCGAGGCTCGGTTCGGATCGCAGCGGGCGACGGCCTCGGCCCCCATTGGATTGCGCCGCGTTTGCCGCAGTTCCATCGCGAGCATCCGAAGATCGAAATCTCGCTTCACATCACCGATCAGCCGGTGAGCTTGACGGATTCCGATTTCGACATCGCGATCCAATTCGCCGAGCCGACCAACCGGGACGTGATCGCCCGACGACTGGGCGTTTTACACTACATGCTTTTTGCAAGCCCCCAGTACACAGCTGTGTATGGCAAACCAAAGAATTTGTTCGAACTGCACACCCACCGCCTCCTGTTCCATAGCGGCTACGTCAACCAAATCACCCGATGGTCTCCGAAAACCGCCGACCTAGGCCAGCTCTTGGATTTCGCTTTGATAACGAACTCGGGCGCTGTGATGCGCGAGGCCTGCGCTGCGGGCGGCGGCATCGCCCTTTTGCCGTCCTACGCGACGGAGTTCGATTCCCGGCTCCAGCCCGTCGGGATCGAGGTCGAAAGCGTGATCCAGTTCTGGCCGGCCTATACCGAACGCGCCAAGCGTCTGCCCCGGGTTCAAATCGTTCTCGAATGGCTGCGCGACATTTTCGACACCACCCAGCACGTCTGGTTCCGCGAAAGCTTCGTGATGCCTGAGGCCCGGGACGAGGCGGCCGACGACGCAGCGCCCGCGTCGGCGCGCACGGCGGCCGATTCAAAATAAGGCCGCTGGCCTCAAAGCGAGAAGACCGGCTCCAGATAAGCCTCGTACATCATGTCCCGATGGGCCAAAAGCGCGGGGTCGAGGGCGGCTTCAGTGGCCGGGTCGAGGGTTTCGAACGCCGCGCGCGTCGCCGGGTTCATGGCGCATCGCGCCTCGGGCGGCGGGGCGAACAGCGCCATTGTCGTCGCGCAATAGATGTCGGCGGCCGTGGGGCGCTCCCCGGCCATCAAAAAGCGCCCGCCCGCTTCTGCCTGGACCGCAAGGCGGCCAGAAAAGAACGCAAGCAACGCTGCGACCCGGGGTCCGCTCGCGGCGCCGGCGGCCGGCGTATAGCCGTACTTTCCGCCGATATAATGGGCGACCCGTTCGGGGAACCCGCCCTGGCCGTTCAAGCCCGCCGCGACCAGCTGGAGCCGGCGCGACCAAGCGAGGCCGCCCTCGCCGAGAAGCTCGTGCGCGAGCCCGAACATCATCGCCCGCTCGTTGGGATCCTCCGGGACCAATGCGGGCTCTGGGGCGAGGCGCTCGGCCAGCAGCAGGATCTCCGCCCACCCCGTGCGCGGCGCTTCGCCCTCGTAAACCGCCGCCGGCGCGCTTTGTCCGCCGGCCCAGGCGGCGAGGGCGGGGTCGTCGTAGACAAGGCGTACGGCGGTCCAATCCAGACGCTTGATATGGAAAACGCCCTTGGCCGCCTCGCCCCAGGGGCTTGGAACCCCGCCGACCACCACCATGCGGAGGCCGCTCCGGCTCATCGCCGCTTCCGGCTCGACATATTCAAAACCCATCGCGGTCTCCTGTCTTTCGCGTTTCAAGCACCCTCTCCGACGGGCGGCCCGCGTCAAACCCCTCTTTTTCGCTTAAAGCACGCTGGGAGCAAACGCCCTCGCCCGGCGTTCGCCGGAACAGGCCGGGTCGTCGCCCCATCTCGCCCGCTCCCACGGCGCCCGGGGGGGGTGGGGCGGCCCTTACGGACATCAGAAAGGGCCGGTCGGTCTCTGTCGACCTCCGGGGAGAGAAGGGCCGGGGGCGCTTTGAAAGACCGCCGGATGACTGCCTGGCTTTCGCCGAGGCTGAGTATGGCGCTTTCCGAAAGCGCCCCCGCGACGCAGCTCCGATCCGACCCGTTCTTATGTCCGAGACAGCCCCGCCGCACCGGCGACGGGGATCGCTCCAGATCGGCCGCACCGCGCTTGGCGGGGAGCGTTACGCCCCGCCCGCAGCCACGGACGCCGCCACGCGCCGCCATCCGGTCGGTCCGGACCGCCCATAGCGGCGACGCGATGGGCGAGAGTATGG
>CAYYNG010000343.1:0-2931 GCA_964472435.1 uncultured Hyphomonadaceae bacterium
GCGGCCGGCTCGTCGAATCGGATCCGCACCGCCTCCAGCCCGTTCGGCCGATAGACAACGAGCGAACCGGGCCGGTCGGAGACGGCGCGGCCGGCCCGGTCGCGTATGAGGCCCGCCACATGCACGGTTTCGCCCGGGCGATAAATGCCGCGCTCGGTGTAGACGTAAGCGTCGATCGCCGTCGCAACGCGCCGTCCGCCCACGGCGTCCGAAGCGAGGTCCACCGGCGCGCGGTCGAGGTCCAAGACCGCGAAATCGCCCGCGTCGCCGTAGGCGGTGACGAGTTTCGGCGCGTTGGCGCCCGCGCCGGCGGTCAAGGCCGCTCCGAAAGCGATCCGCCCGTCGGCCCCGGTCAACCCTTCGGCCAGGATCTCGTTGCTGCGGGCGATCAGCTGCACTTTCGTGCCGCCGACCGCCTGGCCGGACTGGAGCGAGCGCAGCGTCACATCCAGCCCATGGGCCCCGCGATAGGCGGTGAGGGCGAGATCGGTCGTGATGATCCACCGCCGAGCGGTCGCGGGCGGGCCGGACCCGGCGGCGATCGCGGCGGCATCCGAGACCTCGACGAAATAGGAGCCAGGCTGCAGCTCGCCGATTACATCCGCGAGCGGGAAGACGGTGACGACCGCCGCGTTGGTCTTGTTCTCGATCAGCATGTCGCCGGACCAGACGGGCGTGGCCACGTCGGCGGGGTTCTGATCGCCGGAGAGATAGCTGTACCGGCCCTCCTGGGACTGCGTGCCGCGCGTGATGGATTTGAACGCCAGCGCCCGGTCATTGATCCGGCTCACCGAGATATTGACGAGATCGACGTTCACGGTCTCGATCGCCAGGCCGTCGGCCTCCATTCGCGGCAGGATGACGCCGCCGCCGCTGAAGCCGACATAGGGCGGCCGGTCATCGAACGAGATCGCCGCCTCCTCGCCCCGCTCCAGCGTGCGGCCGTCGGCGGCGGGCAAGCCTGGCTTGAGAACGGCGGTGCGGCTGTCGCCGAAGGCGAGGCCGCCGACGCAGAGCTCGTCGCCATTAACGGAAAGCGCCGGCTGAAACGAAGGGCGGAACTCGACATAGGGGGCGTAGTCGGCTTCGGGATCGAGCGCGGCGGAGAAGACGAAACACGCAAGCGGCTGGTCGCCCGCCACATCGATCCGGTAACGCGTGTAGGCGAACGTCGCTTCGGCGTCCGCCTGCGCCCGCCGCCGCTCCCGCTCGCGCCGCTCGGCCGCCCGCACATCGGCGCGGCTTCGCGGCACCACTTCGCCGGCTTCAAGGCCTCGGCCCGCCTCCGCCTCGCCATCGCCGCGCCCGCCGCACGCCGCAAGCGCCCCAAACGCCAGGGCGAACAGCGCGCCCGTCAAACCGGTTCGATTGAGGCCCATGTCCCGCTTTCCTCCCGCGGTTCCGTTCTTTCTTGTTAAGGGTTTAGCGGGTCGACGGCGCCGCCGACAGGGCGCAATTGGGGTTTTCTGCGATCAACGCCGTCAGCGGGGCGCCAGGACCCCCGCGCCCGCCCCTTGCCCACCAAGGCCGACGCACGGCAGAATCGGGTTTTCTTCCGAAAGTTCGATGGAATCGCTCGCATGGCGCTGATGAGCCGCATTTTCGAAGAGCCTGCCTGGCTCGTCGCCTGGGTGACGGTGTTGATGGTGATGAACACTTTGTCGGTGACCTTCTTGGCGCGGGTCGAGGCCCGTTGGACGCTGGCGGCCTGGCTGGTCAACATCCCGATCATGGGGTTTCTCTTCGATACTTATGGCTATCAACGTATCCTCGGCCTCTCGCACATTCTCGTTTGGACGCCTTTGCTGATCTATCTTTGGCTCCGGCGCAGCCTGTGGAACCTGTCGCGCCTCTCGGGCAAGTGGATCGCCGGCCTGTTCGCGGTCGATCTCACGTCGCTCGTGATCGACTATATCGACCTCGGGCGCTATCTGATGGGCGAGCGGCTGGCGTGACAGCCCTGGAGGTTCTTGCAATCGGCGGACGTTGGATATGGCGCGCCCTCGGCGGGCTGGCGTTTATCGCCGGCGCAATCGGCTTGTTCCTTCCCGTCTGGCCGACATTTATCTTCTGGGTCGCGGCGGCGGCCTGTTTCGCCCGCTCGAACCCGGCTTGGCGGGACTGGATCTACGCCCGCCCCGGCGTCGGCGCGGATATTGAAAGCTTCGTCGAGCGCGGCGAGCTGCGCCGCGGGGCCAAACGCGCGGCCTATGCCGGCATGGGGCTCGCCGCCGCCATCGTCTGCCTGGCGCTTTGGCGCGAGTGGATCTGGCTCAGCTTCGCACTGATCCTGATCGCAGGCGGCGCGCTGATCGTCTCCCTTCGCCCCGAACCGCGACGGCAATAGCCTCCGGGGTCGCCCCCGCCCCTTCCGCTTGTTGCAGTCGGCGTGGGCGAGCTGGAGATTGTCGGGCGTGTCCGCCCCGCCGCGGGCCCGCGCCCGGATATGGTCGAGGGTCGGCCGCCGCTTTCGCCAGATCGCCGCATGGGGCGTCTCGAACCGCTGCGCCGGCATGGGCGCGCCGCAAAGGGCGCAGCGCCCGGCCTGAGCGGCCCAACGCGCGCGGAATATCGCGGTCTGCCGCTGGCTCGCTACTAGCCGATCAGGACGGAGATTGATCCGCTGCCTGCCATGGCCCGGGCCGCCGCGCACGGGCGTGTGGTCGTGCCGGTGATCACGGCACCGGGCAAGCCGCTGAAAATCTACATCCTCGCCGGCCAGTCGAACATGGAGGGGCACGGCCACGTCAGAACGTTCGACTACATTGGCGACGACCCGGCCACCAGGCCGCTGCTCAACATGATGCGCGACGAGAAGGGCAATCCCCGCATCGCCGATCGCGTGTGGATCTCGCTCTACACCGGCATGCCTGCGCGGGACATGCTCGGCGAAGCGACCGGCAAGCTCGCCGCCGGCTATGGAGCTCGCGC
>CAYYNG010000344.1:0-2283 GCA_964472435.1 uncultured Hyphomonadaceae bacterium
GTCGGCGACAAGCGCGCCTCGACGAGCTATATCCAGCGCCGCTTGAAAATCGGCTATAACCGCGCCGCCAGCCTGATCGAACGGCTGGAGGAGGAAGGCGTGATCAGCGCGCCGAACCATGCGGGCAAGCGCGAGGTCTTGGCCAAGGGGGACGGGGCCGCGGCCTAAGGCCCCCTCCCCTGAACGAAACCCAACGAATCAGGGCGCCGGCGCCCTGATTTCGCCTTGTTCCGCGGCCGCCCGGCGCGGTATGCGGGCGATGACCCTGTTGGAGATCCGCCGATGAACCTTGGCGCCCCTTTCGCCGCGTTGCTCGCCGTTCTGAGCGCCCTTCCCGTCTCGTTCCAAGGCGGCGGCGAACCGGCCCCAATCGCCGTGCCGCCGGCCGACCCGCTCGCCGTCACCGGCGAGGAACGGGAGAAAACCCTGCGCCTGGCCGCAGATGCGCTCGCCGCCGCCCAAACCGCGCGGGGCCGGTTCGTGCAGGTATCGCCTGACTTGAGCGTCACAAGCGGCGATTTCGCGCTCCGCCGGCCCGGTCGGCTGCGCTTCGACTATGACGACCCGAACCCGCTTTTGATCGTCGCCGACGGCGCGACCGTGGCGATCGAGGACAGCGCCCTGGAGACGGTGGACCGGATCCCCCTGCGGTCGACGCCGCTGGGGCTTGTCCTCGATGACCGGATCGACTTCGACACCGAAGCCGACGTCACCGCCGTGCGGCGCGACGCCGGCCTCGTGGCGATCTCCATGCGAGACCGGACGGGCGAGGCCGACGGCGAGCTTACATTGATTTTCAACGCGGAGACGTTCGAGCTTCTAAGTTGGGAAACCGAGGATGGCGCGGGGCGCGTCACGTCGGTGGCGCTTGAAGAGACCGAGACGAACGTGCGTCTCAGCCCGCGTCTCTTTCGGCTGGAGGATCCAGAGGACGAGGATGATCGACGCCGGAGATAGGGTCGGGGCCGGCGCGCGCCTGTGGCGTTTTCGCACCGCACGAAGACCTAACGGATACGTGAGTTGAATTCCCGCTCAGATGTGACATCTAAGGCACATAGACCGGATGCAAAACAAACGTCCCCCCCGCGTTTGCACTCCCTGCCGGTCTAACCCTCGTCGGGCTTCCCCAACCGGCGAAACGCAATTGACGCGTTGACGCGCCTGGATGTCTCCCCCCATCCAGGCGCGTTTGCGTGTCGGCTAAACGCGTTCGCTTGACGCACCGTCCATCGCCGCTAAGCCTCGGCGGCCATGGCCCGGTTCAAACTTGTCACCTGGAATATCAACTCCGTCCGCCTCCGCGCGCAAAACGTGGCCCGCTTTGTCGAAGCCGAAGCGCCCGACGTCCTCTGCCTTCAGGAGACCAAATGCCAGAATGCCGAGTTTCCGACGAAGGCGTTCGAGGACATGGGGCTGCCGCACCTGGCGGTTTTTGGCCAGAGGGGCGGACATCACGGCGTCGCGATCGCCTCGAAGACGCCGATCGATCAAGTCGAAACGCCCGATCTTTGCCGGGAAGGCCACGCTCGTGTCGTCGCCGTTCGCACCCATGGCTACGAGCTGCATAATATCTATCTGCCGGCGGGCGGAGACGTGCCGGACCCGGCCGAGAACGATAAATTCGACCACAAGCTGGATTTCATCCGCCGCCTTGGAGATCGGTTCCAGAGCATGAAGGGAGGCGGGCCCCCGCGATTGCTCGTCGGGGATCTCAATGTCGCGCCGCATCCCAACGATGTCTGGTCGCATAAGCAGCTTCTCAAGATCGTCTCACACACACCGGTCGAGACCGAAGGCCTTGAGGCGGCGCGCCTGGCCGCTGGTTTCGCTGATTTGGCGCGCGACGCCGTGCCCGACGATCAAAGGCTCTATACGTGGTGGAGCTACCGCGCGCGTGACTGGGCGGCGTCGAACAAGGGGCGGCGGCTCGATCATATTTGGGCCGATGAACGCGCCGCGCCCGGCGCTGATCTCTCAACCTTCAGAATCCATCTCGGCTGGAGGGGCGGAGAGAAGCCTTCAGACCATGCGCCGGTCTCGATCGAGGTCGAAGCCCGCCGCTAAATGGTCATACGGAAGGGCGTGTGTGGATCGCCGGCCATGTCATAGGACACATAATCCCGCAGCGCCGTCGCCGTCGTGGCGGGGTCGCCCTGCAGCGCCTCCGGCTCGATCAGCGGCCCGAAGCGCATGCCGAACCGGGAGCCGCGCTTGTTCAGAAGCTCGTGGAACAGGGTGATGTCCCGCAATTACCCGTTCACGCGCGAGAGGATATAATAGAGC
>CAYYNG010000344.1:2293-2906 GCA_964472435.1 uncultured Hyphomonadaceae bacterium
TCTGCTTTCGCGCAAGGCCGATCACCGTCGAAAACCAATCATGCTCGGTCAGCCGTCCGTCGATCATTTTCGCGAGCTTGCCCGAGGGGAAGATGACGACGCATTTCTCCTCCGCGAACGCCTCGGCGGCGCGGCGGAGCGTTTCCCTTGTCTTTGCCGGAGAGCGTTTGTCGAGCACCCACTCGACAGGGATGATCGCCTCCTCAAACCGCCGGTTGACGCGGATGGCGTCGGCGTTTGCAAAGAAGACCACGTCGTCGCGCAGATCGCGGAGCGTTTCCCAAACCGCGACGCCGTCGGCGAGGCCCGTCGGGTGGTTGGCCGCGATGATGACGCGGCCCGATGAGGGCACGCGTTCGCTGTTTTCGCGTTTGATCTGGAAGTTCAACGCATCGCTGAGATAGTCGAACGCCTCAACCCCCGACATGCCCGAGATCCGGTCGGCCATACGGCGCGCTTTGTTATAGCCCAAAGCGCCAAGCAGCAGCGGCCGCATAACCGGCCATGTCCAGTGCTCGACAAAGGACGGGCACCGCTCCTCGATCAACACGTCGATGATGTGGGCGTCGCGCGTATACGCGGGCAGGAAAGCCGACGCACCGGAAGAGCACCC
>CAYYNG010000345.1:0-2882 GCA_964472435.1 uncultured Hyphomonadaceae bacterium
AGGAGGCCTTCGCGTTGGGCGCGCTTCCGCGCCAGTTTCCGCGCCCGTCGGACCGCCTCGCCGCGCTCGCGCGCTTTTTTCTCGGAGGGCTTCTCAAAATGGTTCCGGCGCTTCATTTCCCGGAACAGGCCCTCGCGCTGCATCTTCTTCTTCAAGGCGCGCAAGGCTTGGTCGACATTATTATCGCGGACGACGATCTGAACGATGGCGAACTCTCCATTTGCCTGGCCGGGCGGGGGCGTGGGCGCCGGGCCGATTTGTCATCTTGGTTCTAACACGAGGCGCGGCCTATATCACGCGGGATGACGCTTGCCTATCCCTGGGGATGAATGACGAAACCGCCCTCGACACGCCTTGCTGAGCGCTGGCTCGACGCGCTTTTGCCGAACGTCGCTTGGGACGGTTGGACAGAGCAGTCTGCGCGCAAGGCGGCGGACGAAGCGGGTCTGACGGACGCGCAGCGCACGCTGGCGGCCCCGAGGGGCGTGCCCGATCTGATCGAGGCCTTCTTCGATCGAGCCGAGCGCACGGCCGCGGCGGAGATGGCGGCCCGGGATCTCAGCGAACTGGGCGTGCGCGGCAAGGTTTCGGCGGGCCTGCGGGCCTGGCTCGATGCGCTGTCTCCCGACCGGGAGGCGGTGCGTCGCGCAGCCGCCCACGGCCTCCTCCCGTGGCGGGCCGGCGAGGCGGCCCAGCGCCTCTGGTCGATCGCCGACACGGTTTGGACAGCGGCGGGCGACGACGCGGAGGACTATAATCGATACACTAAGCGCGGACTCCTCGCCGCAGTGATCCCCGCAAGCCTCCTTTATTGGCTGACCCAAGACGACCAAGAGAAGGTCGACGCCTTCATCGAGCGGCGGCTGACCAACGCGATGCGGGTCGGGCGGGCGGGCGGCCGTGTTCTAGGACCCGTCCTCGACCGGGTTTGGCCCGTGCGACGCGAGGCCTGATCGACGGGTCACGTGGCCCATCTTACGGCCCGGCTCTGCATCGCGTTTGCCATAGAGCGACAACCGGTCGGCCGCGTCGAACGCGCCTGGCGCATCCCTTATGTCGTCGCCTAGAAGGTTTTCCATCTCCACATCGAAGATGCGGGTCGCGGGGCCGAGCGGCCAGCCGGCCACTGCGCGGATGTGTTGTTCGAATTGGCTTGTCAGGCACGCCTCGACGGTCCAATGCCCGGAATTATGCACGCGGGGCGCGAACTCGTTCGCCAGAAGCCGGCCGCCCGGCATCACGAAGAATTCAAGCGCCAGAACGCCGATATGGCCGAGCGCATCGGCCAGTTTCACACCGTCTGCGATCGCCTCGTCGCGTAGGCGCGGGGGGACGTCGGCCGGCGCCTTCGAGCGGGCGAGAATCCCGTTTTCGTGGCCGTTCTCCCCGGGCTCGAAGGCGAGGCAGGTCGTTTCGTTGCGGGCGACGACGACCGAGATTTCGCGCTCGAACGGGGCGAAGGCCTCGAGGAGGCATGGCTGCGCGGCGGCCAGGTCGCGGGCCTGGTCGAGCCGCTCTTTTCCGTCCGCCGCGTCCAGCCTCACTTGACCCTTGCCGTCATAGCCGTCTCGCCGGGTTTTTAGGATCGCACGGCCGCCAAAACCGGCAAGCGCCGCATCAAAGGTTGTTTCCGCGTCGATCGCGGCGTAAGCGACCGTCGGGATCCCGATCCCGTTCAGGAACTCTTTCTCGACCAGGCGGTCTTGCGATTTCTCAAGGGATTTCGCGCCGGGCCGAACGGGACACCCGGCGGCTTCGACCGCGGCGACCGCCGCAACCGGCACGCTTTCGAACTCATAGGTGACGACGTCGCACCTAGAGGCGAAACGGGCGAGCGCCGCCGCATCGTCATAGCCGGCCACCGTCTCGCGCGCGGCGGCCCGGGCGGCGGGGCTGTCCGCCTCGGGACAGTAGACATGAACGTCGAACCCCAGCCGTGCGGCGTCGAGCGCCAGCAGCCGGCCAAGCTGGCCCCCGCCGAGGACGCCGATCACCGCGCCGGGCGGAAGCGGGCTCATCCCTCGGGCGTCTCGCCGACGGCCGCGGTCTGCTGCGCCCGGTAGGCGTCGAGCGCCGCTGCGACCTCCGGGTCCCTCAGTGCGACGATCGCCGCCGCCATCAGGCCGGCATTGACCGCGCCCGCCGCGCCGATGGCCAGCGTGCCGACCGGCACGCCCCGGGGCATCTGAACAATGGAGAGGAGGCTGTCCATGCCGGAGAGCGCCTTGGACTCCACCGGCACGCCAAGCACGGGCAGCGGCGTCATCGCGGCGGTCATGCCGGGCAGGTGGGCCGCCCCGCCGGCGCCCGCGATGATCACCTCAAGGCCCCGCTCGCGCGCCGATTTCGCGTAGTCCGCGAGGCGGTCCGGGGTGCGGTGGGCGGAGACGATCTTCGCTTCATGCGACACGCCGAGCTCGTCCAGGATGGCCGCGGCTTCACGCATGACCGGCCAATCCGACTGGCTGCCCATAATCACGCCGACACGCGGTGGGGGCGAAGAGGGTTGCGACGCCATCTCGGTTTGCGGGGCTCCATGACGCTTTTGAAAGCGCGGCAGCATAGGGGGGCCCATCGCCGGGTCAACCGGTCTCGCCAAGGCTGGCGCCGGGCCGCGAATAGGCCCATCGTTCGCAAATGGATGCAGCGCTGAATCGCAATGGGGCCAACGCCGCGCAAGGCCTGCTCGCCGCCCTTGGCGTCGACGCCGGTCGCCTTCCGGCGCGGACGCAGGCGGTTCTGCGGGCCTTGGCCGAGGAGGCGATCGAGCTGCGGTCGGAGCAATCGCGGCTGCGCGCAGCGCTGGCGGCGGCGGAGGGGCTTGCGGATACCGATCAGTTGACCGGGCGTTTCAATCGCCGCGCCTTTGATCGAGAGCTTGG
>CAYYNG010000346.1:0-2878 GCA_964472435.1 uncultured Hyphomonadaceae bacterium
ACAATGCGAAATTCGGCCAGCCCGAGATCACCATCGGCGTCTCGCCGGGGGCCGGCGGCACCCAGCGGCTCACCCGCTTCATCGGCAAATCGAAGGCCATGGAGATGTGCCTCACCGGCCGGATGATGGATGCGGAGGAAGCCGAGCGTTCGGGCCTTGTCTCCCGCATCGTGCCAGTCGACGATCTCGTCTCGGAGGCGCGCGCCGTGGCGAAGAAGATCGCCGATATGCCGCGGGCGACGGCGATGATGACCAAGGAGATGGTCAACGCTGCATATGAGACGACCCTCAGCCAAGGCGTGATGTTCGAGCGACGCCTCTTTCACTCGCTCTTTGCGACCGAAGATCAAAAGGAAGGGATGGAGGCGTTCGTCGAGAAGCGCACGCCGCATTTCCGCAACCGCTGACGGCTTTGTGATCACCGCATTGGAGTGTTGACGCCCCCCGCTCGCAGCTGTATTTCCACGCTCCGCCGAAGATGGGCGGGCTGAGGAGTGACCGATGGCGAACACGCGTTCCGCAAAAAAGATGATCCGAAAGATCGCGGCTCGGACAGAGCGGAACACCGCCCGCCGGTCGCGGATGCGGACCTTCGTGCGGAAGGTCGAAGAAGCCATCGCTTCCGGGGACAAGGGCGCGGCGGAAGCGGCGCTGAAGGCCGCCCAGCCTGAAATCATGCGCGCAGCCACGAAAGGCGTGATCCACAAGAACACGTCGGCGAGAAAAATCTCGCGCCTCTCTGGCCGCGTCCGCGCAATGAGCTAAGTCTCCATGAACCGGCGGCTTTCGCGCCGGGGATTGTTCATATCAACGCAAATGCTCCGTGTTCGGGCAACATCGAACGCACGGTGAAAGCCGGGCGATAAAGGTGTTGAATTTGTGTCACACAAGGCGATTTCGGGGATGGGTTTCGACATGACTGAAATTTTTTTATCAAGCGAAACCAGTGCTCTAATCCTCTCCTTAGGGGCGAACGCATTCGTCAAGCGGCAAGAGCCTAGGGAAGTGCGCTTTTCCGCGCTTGCGCCTCAAAAAGCCGTTCTGTACGGTCCGGCTATCAACTGATTAACCTCCCGATACGGATTAGTTGGGTCGCAGAGTGTTGGGTCTGCGAGCGGGAAACGTGTACCCCTTGATTAGATAAGCAAACGACAAAGGGTTGGGCTGATGGGCATACAATCAAACTTCACATCCGCGTCCGCGGATGGATCAATCGATGCGGCGGCTGCGCCGCTCATTTGGTCGGCGGCGCGCCATGCGCTGCGCGGTAAAGTAACTGCGGAAGACTATGAACGATGGCTGGATCCGCTGCGGCTGATCGCGGAGATCGACGGCGACATTCTGATCGCCGCGCCGGACAAATTGACGTTCGATCGCGTCAATTCCAACCATAAGCGGCTGTTGCAGCGCGTGTGGCGCGCTGAGGATCCGAAGGGTCGCGCCGTGCGCCTGTCCTGCTGGCCGGCGGCTGAAAGCGAGCTCAAGCAGATGTTCGGCGACCCGTGGGCGGCGGCGCCGGCGGACTGCGCGCCCGAGCTTGAACCCCAGACCGGGCTTGCCGCAATGGTGTTCGACACGTTGGTCGAAGGGCCGTCGAACGCCGCCGCCGCCCAATTGGCCCGGCGCATCGCGGCGGGCGAGCAGTTGCCGTCGCCGGTCGTGTTGATCAATGGCCCGCAGGGCGTCGGCAAGACGCACATTCTCCACGCCTTGGCCCAGGAGGTCGCGGCCCGCGGCGACCGGACGACGGCGTATATGTCGGCGGAGGAGTTCATGTCCGCCTTTGTCGAGGGCGCGATCAATCGCAATACGACAGCGCTGAAGGCGCGGGTGCGCTCGTGCGACCTTCTATTGATCGACGACGTCCAGTCGATCGCAGGCAAGGCGGGCACCGAGAAGGAGTTCTTCGCCACGCTGCGCGCCGCGGCGGCTCGGAAAGCCACGGTGGTTTTGACGGCCGACGCCTCGCCAGGCGACTTGAACGGCCTGTCGCCGCGCACCCGGGCGGATCTGCGCGGCGCCGTCTCCGTCGCGGTGGGCGAGCCGGACGAGGCGATGCGGCGCGAGATCGTTCGCGTGCACAGCGACCTTGTCGGCCGGCTGAACCCCGCGTCGGCCTTTGTCCTGACCGACGAGCTTCAGGAGCGGATCGTGCGGCGGGTGCGCGGCCCCGGCCGGTATCTCTGCGGCGCGATCTGGAGCCTCTATATCGAGTCGCGCTTCGGCGAGCTCGCGCCCACCACCGACATGCTCGACGCCGTCGTGCGCCGCCAGGAGGGCGAGCGGCCCGTCTATACGATCGATGACGTCAAGCGGGCGACGATGGCGGTGTTCGGGCTCTCCCGGACCCAGATCGTCAGCAAGAGCCGCGAGCGGGCGGTGGTCTATCCCCGGCAGTTGGCGATGTATATGTGCCGCCAGGTGACCACGAAATCCTACCCCCAGATCGCCCGCGGCTTCGCCAAAAAAGACCACACCACGTGCATCTACGCCTGCACGAAGATCGCCAAGATGTTGGACGATCCGGGCCTCGCCGAGGGCGTGCAGGCGGATATCGACCGGATCGCCGCCGCGTTGGAGGAAAATCGGGCCCAGTGAAGCTCGGGGCTTGCATTTTCCGGTGATTTGCTGAGTTTGTCGGCCCGCCTCGCTTCGAGACGGGCCGATTCACATTCACCGTCTGAATAACCGAACCATAAGCACGTGAGGGCGCACCGCCCGCCTTCATTACATAAGGCCTCATCTGATGAAATTGACGATCGAGCGCGCCGACCTTCTCAACGCCCTCACCCATGTCCAAAACGTCGTCGAGCGGCGCAACACGATCCCGATCCTGTCCAACGTCTTGATGACGGCCGAGGACGGCGCGCTGACTTTT
>CAYYNG010000347.1:0-2870 GCA_964472435.1 uncultured Hyphomonadaceae bacterium
AAGCGAAGATGCGCTCGTCCCGGGTCGTCTGCAGCGTGTCGCGCACTACGAGTTGGTTGGCGCGGTTCGTTTCGAGCCCGGCGATGTCCTTCAGGATCTCGGGGCCTTTCACCCCGGCCGCCCAAACCCGCAGCTCTGTAGGGTAGACGGCGCCGTCGCTCGTCTTGATCTCCGTGGCTGTCACTTCTTCCACCTTGGCGCCCGTGACGACATTCACCCCCAGGCTTTCGAGCTCCTCATGGGCGGCCTCGGCGAGCTTTTCGGGCAAGGCCGGAAGGATCCGCGGCCCGGCCTCGAGGAGCGAGACCTGAAGCCGGCTTTCATCGAACACTTCAAGGCCGTAATAGCGGAGTGCGGCGGCCGCGTTATAGAGTTCGGCGGCGAGCTCGACACCGGTGGCGCCCCCGCCGACAATACCGATCCGCACATGCTCGTCCGCCGCCGGATTCGCGGCCATGATGCGCGAACAGCGCAGACACTGGTTCAAAAGACGCGAGCGGAAAGCGTCGGCGTCGCGGCGGCTGTCAAGCGACATGCAATGGGCCCGAACGCCGGGAATCGCGAAATCATTCGACACGGAGCCGATGGCGATCACGAGATAGTCGTACCGGATGCGGTGCTCGCCGATCAGCTCGACGCCGTCATCGTCGATCAACGGCGCGACCACCACCTGCCGCGCCTCGCGGTCGATGCCCTGCAACGCGCCCTGGAAAAAGCGGTACCCCCAGCGGTGGGCGTGGGCGCCGTAGCCGACCTCGTCGAGGTTCGCGTCCAGCGAGCCGGCCGCCACCTCGTGCAAAAGCGGCTTCCAGATATGCGTCCGGTTCGGCTCCAAAAGGATGATGTCGTAATGGCGGCGATCGTATTTCGCCCCCAGTCTGGCGACCAGTTCAAGGCCGCCGGCGCCGCCCCCCACGACGACGATTTGGGTTTTACGGCCAGCGGCCAAAACGCCCCTCCCCCGGGCTGAACTCGGATCAGATATTGCGGAACGCTGTGCGCGTGTCGCTTTGGTCGGCGAAAGACGCTGCGAGATCAAGACCTTCCGCCGTCGCCTCGCCCGTGGCGTCAAGCCAGCCGCGGGCCGTGGCCGCCTCCACCGCGGAGGCGTGGTCTTGCACGCCCGCCAGCTGACGGGCGAACCCGATCACTACGGTTTTGGGATCGGCGGGCGGGGTGGCTTGCATGTCGGCCTCCGGGATGGATCACTATGGGTCATACGCCCGCGCAACGCGAGCGGATCAACGGCGATGCGTCTTTCGGGGGAGTTTTGAGCCATTCGCCCACACCGGAGCGGTCTCGCCTCGAAACCGCGGCGATTTCGGGGGCGGCGCCGGCGGGTTCGCGCTGCGCCTGTCGGATACCCGTCGCGCTCTCGGGGGATAACCAAGCCCTGGGTTTTCAAGACGAACTCAGGCGGCTTTTTCGGTTTTCTTAGCAAGGCTCGTCTCGGCCTTCTGGATCCGTTTGGCCCATTCCGGCGGGGCGAGGCCGTATGTGCTGTCGCGTAAAAACTGCATCAGGGCGGCCCGTTTGCCGGCGTGTTTCAGGTCCTCCGGGGTCAGCGTCTCGCCGATATGGACCGGCATGGTCGCCCCCATGCGGCGTTTCACCTCCCTGAAAATCAAGGACAATCTCAGAACCAGGCTGACATGGCTCGCCCATTGGAAGAGGCGGCTGTTCTGGCCCTCGAAGAAAATCGGCGTCACCGACGCACCGCTCGCGGTAATGAGTTTTGCGGTGAACGGCTTCCACACATCATCGATCGCGGCGCGAAACGGGCCAGGCGCGGTCGACACCCCGCCCGCCGGGAAGACAATCAAACAACCGCCCTCCTTTAGCATCGCCATCGCCTCGGCCCGGGTCTTGAGATTGGTCTGCAGCGCCTCCTGGGTCTCGCCGAAGTCTATCGGCAAGAGCCAGGGTCGAACCTCCGGGGCTCCATCGAGCACGGCGTTCGTTAAAACCTTGAAATCGTTTCGAATAAGCGACACGAGCCAGCAAATCATCAGCCCGTCGAGCACACCGAACGGGTGGTTTGCGACGACGACGAGCGGCCCCGTCTGCGGGATCGCGGCATGGCGCGACGCGTTGAACTGGACGTCGAGTTCCAAAAGCCGGATGGCCGCGGTCCAAAACGGCACTTCATGGGCCAAATCGGCGCGATAGTGATCGTAGAGCCGCTTGATTTTGGGCTGGCCCGACAGGCGTTCGACAAGACGCACCAGCCGGCGCTTCACCGGATGGTCGAAATATTCGGCATAGGACAGATTGGCCGTGTCTCGCGGATCTAAGACCGTGTCTATCGTACAGCTCCAAGGGCAAGGTAGGTTCGGACTTAAGCAAAAAGCGGCTTGCGCCGATCAAGCAGTATCCAAGAAACCTTTAGATTCGGCAACGGTGAACGCTAAAGCTTCAACAGCGAGGCGAGATTGTTTTTCTGCATATCGCTCGACCCGCCGACGATGGGCATGCCCAGCAAATCCCGCACATTTCGATCCATGTCGTAGGCGTCCGACAGGGCATAAGCGCCCATGACCTGCTGGCAGGCGATGGCGATTTCAACGCCCGTGTCGGCGACGAAAAGCTTCGCCATGGACGTCTCCACCGAACACGGCCGGCCTTCATTTGCGAGCCAGGCGGCGTGGTAGAGCATATGCCGGCAGG
This sequence comes from uncultured Hyphomonadaceae bacterium, assembly GCA_964472435.1. GTDB lineage: Bacteria > Pseudomonadota > Alphaproteobacteria > Caulobacterales > Hyphomonadaceae > CAYYNG01. The sequence continues at coordinate 2,668 of CAYYNG010000347.1, forward strand.
CCTGCAGCTTTGTGCGCGCGGTGACCAGCTTGTGGCGGATCGCCTGGTGCTGCGCGATCGGCCCGCCGAACTGCTCCCGCTCCTGGGCGTAGCGCCAAGCATCTTCGACCGCGGCCCGGGCGATGCCATAGGCGACCGCAGTTATTTCAATCTTTTCAACATCGAGCGCCCGCCCCGCCAAAAGCTCCCAGCCCCTGTCCCAC
>CAYYNG010000348.1:0-825 GCA_964472435.1 uncultured Hyphomonadaceae bacterium
GACGCGGAAGTTCTCAAACGCCGACGCCCCCCAGCGCAGAAACTCGTACCGCTCGCCGTTGCGCTCATATTCCCGGTCGACATTCCGGACGAAACTGTCGGGGCCGGCGAAATGATCCACCATCACCGAGTGGTCGATGACGAGGTCCACCGGAACTTGCGGATTGATCGCTTCGGCCGATGCGCCGAGCTTCTGCGCTGCGTCGCGCATCGCGGCGAGGTCGCCCACCGCCGGCACGCCGGTGAAGTCCTGCATCAGGACGCGTGCCGGCCGATAGGCGATCTCGTGCTGAGCGGACCCACGGTCGTTCAGCCATGCGGCCATCGCCTCGATGTCGGCTTTCGTGACGGTTTTGCCGTCTTCGAATCGGAGGAGGTTTTCAAGAAGCACCTTCAAAGACGCCGGTAGCCGCGAGACGTCGCCCAGCCCGTTCCGCCCCGCCGCCTCCAGCGAATAATAGGTATAGGACTTGTCGCCAACGGTAAGGGTTTGACGGGCGCTGAAACTGTCGACGGACGGCATGGAGGGACCCTTGCATCTATTGGATGGAGTTGGATTTTCTGCGATCCTTCTATCCTTAGCCCCCGACCAGGGCAAACCTCGTCTCATGGGGCCCTTGGAGTTGTGATCGCGCGGGCGCCGGGCCCGCCAAACGAGAAGGACCGCTGAATGACCCGATGGCTGGCCGCTGCGCCCCTTGCGGGCCTCGCCTTGTTTGCGATCATCGCCGCGATCAATCTGGGCGGCCCCCGGTCGGACGCTCCGCTGGCCGATGGCCGGCCGGCGCCGGCCCGCGTGTTCGAGCGGCTCGACGGGGCGGGCGAG
>CAYYNG010000348.1:835-2868 GCA_964472435.1 uncultured Hyphomonadaceae bacterium
GGTGGCGTCCAACCCCCCGCCCGCCGCGCCGATGGTGGTCAATCTGTTCGCAAGCTGGTGCGCGCCCTGCCGCGCCGAACACCCGTTGCTCATGGCCTTGGGCGAGGCCGCGCCCGCCCAGCTGGCCGGCGTGCTTTACAATGACGATCCCGCCGCTGGCGCGGCCTTTCTTGACGAGCTTGGCGATCCCTTTGCGGTGGTCGGGATCGACCCCGACGGCCAGGGAGGGCTCGATTTCGGATTAACCGGCGTGCCGGAGACCTTTGTCATCAGCGCGGAGGGCCAAGTGATCCGACATTTCCGAGGGCCGCTGACGCGCGATGACGCGGCGGAGATCGCAGCGCTGGTTGCGGGCGGTTGAGCTGGCGCTGCGTCGACGTGCCGCTACTTCTTCTTGTCGCCCTTTTTGCCGCCTTTTTTGGCGGATTTGCCGCCCTTCGCGGCTTTTGCGGATTTGGCCTTTTTCGGCTTTTGATCGGCCTTCGCCTTTTTCGGCTTTTCGTCGCTTTTCTTCGTTTTGACTTTCGTCTTCTCGCCGGCGTCGTCGAGCTCGAGCTGCAGGATCTCCCGGTCCGAGGCGTCGGCCAACACCGCTAGGATCGCCAGGAACGAGGCGCGCCGGTTTTTCGGCAGCTTCCGCATCAGCTCGTCGTCGGCGGCCTGCACCGCTGGAGCGGCGGCTTCGAGCGTGTCGGCCCCCTTCGGCGTCAGCCAGACGGCTTTCGCGCGGGCGTCTTCTTTCGATTCAAGTCGCTTCACGAGGTCGGCCGTCTCCATCCGCGCGACCATGTCGGCGAGGGTCGACCGATCGATGCCGGTTTTGTCGACCAGCTGGCTTTGGCTGGCGCCTTCCCGCTCGGCCACCGCGGCCAATAAGGAGAACTGCCTCAGTGTTATGTTCGCCGCCTTGAGCGCGTCGGACGATTGGTTGGCGGCCAACTGCTGCGCGCGATGCAACAAGTGGCTGGGCGAGCTGTTCAGCGCGAACCGCGCTTCCGTCGTTTCAGTCTCCGTCATCGACCGCCCCCAAACCCCGTCGAAATCCGCTTTCGCCACTGTCGGCCTTGTGCACGAAACCCTACAGTGGCCGCGCTGGATCTGCCAGCACCGCCGTGTGCGGATCAACCGGTTTCCCCCATAACGCGACACGTTGAAAATACCATGACATCAAGCCTCGACCCAGACTTCAATACTCAGATCCCGGACGGCGATGACAGACCGCGCCGGGTTTGCGGCCATTGCGGCTTTGTCGACTATGTGAATCCTAAGATCGTCGCAGGCTCCGTGGTTACCCGCGAGGGGCGAATCCTGTTGTGCAAAAGGGCGATCGAACCGCGCAAAGGATTTTGGACGCTGCCGGCCGGATTCATGGAGGAGGGGGAAACCGTCGAGGCGGCGGCGGCGCGGGAGGCCATGGAGGAGGCGTGCGCCGAGATCCGCATCGAGCAGATCCTGGCCGTTTACTCCGTGCCCCGGATCAGCCAGGTGCAGGTGATGTTCCGAGCCGAGCTTGTGTCCGAGATCGCCCCGGGGCCGGAAAGCGTCGAGGTGGGCCTCTATGATTGGCGGGATATTCCCTGGCGCGCGCTTGCGTTTCCCACCGTCGCCTGGGCGCTGACCCACTATGCCGAAACCCGAAACCGGGCGGGCTTTCCGCCCTTCGTCAATCCGCCGGGCACGGATCGACTGACGGCTTAAAGCGTCTGAGTTTCATTACACTCCAGACCGTCGCTTTAGGTGTTTGCTTTAGCGCAACCACCCGTTCGCAAACGAGTGCGTTTGCTCCGAACTTGCTTTAGGCCTTGGCGGCGGCTTCGCCGTCTCCGTCGTCGCGCAGGTGTTTCATCATATACGGCGTGTTCGCCAGCATGAAGAGCACGAACAGCGGCATGGTGAGGAAGATCTTAGAGTTCGCCCAAACCTCCTCCGAGAAGGAGCGCCACATGAACTCGTTCACACCCGCTTGGAAGATATAGAAGAGGCCCCAGCGGATCGCGAGGACACGCCAGGCGAAGTCCGGCAGATCGAAGACA
>CAYYNG010000349.1:0-2840 GCA_964472435.1 uncultured Hyphomonadaceae bacterium
ACATCGACGCCGACGGACGCGTCGCCTTTACGGAGGTCGAGGTGGTTGACGACGACGAGCGCGGCGTATGGGTCACCGGCCTCGCCAACGGCGCGCGCGTCTTGGCGGAGGGTCAAGACTTCGTCCGCGAAGGCGTGCAGGTCGAGCCCGTGTTCGCTGAGGAGGCTGGCTGATGCCAGGCTTGATCGACGGCGCGATCTCCCGCGCCCGGATGGTGATCGGCGTTCTGATCTGCGCGCTGATCGCCGGCGCCGTCGCCTATATCGAACTGCCGAAGGAAGCCGATCCCGACGTCGCCATTCCATTCGTCGGGATCACGCTGCCCCTCGAAGGCGTCTCGCCGGAGGACGCCGAGCGTCTTCTCATCCGCCCCGCCGAAGCGGAGCTGCAGGACATCGAGGGGCTTAAACAACTCGATAGCTTCGCCGCCGAGGGCGTCGGTCAATTGCTGCTTGAATTCGAAAACTCCTTCGACCCCGAACAAGCGCTGATCGACGTGCGAGAAAGGATGGACCGCGCCCAAGCGGAATTCCCGGACGACGCCGAAGAGCCGATCGTCACCGAACTGAACGCCTCCCTGTTCCCGATCCTCGTCGTCAATCTTTACGGAGAAGCAACGGAGCGGGGCCTTAACCGGATCGCCCGGGATCTTCAGGAAGAACTGGAACAGCTTCCCGGCGTGCTCGAGGCTCCCATACAGGGGCAGCGCGAAGAGGTTTTGGAGATCGTCCTCGACCCCGCGAAGCTCGAGACCTACAACATCTCCTATCAAGAGATCCTAGACGTCGTCACCGCGAACAATCGGCTGGTGCCGGCCGGGCAGATCGACACCGGCGAGGGCCGGTTTGCGGTCAAAGTCCCCGGCCTCATCAAGTCCGCCCGGGACGCCTATGATTTGCCGATCAAGCAATCGGGCGATGCAGTCGTCACCCTGGAAGACGTCGCATCGGTCCGCCGCACGTTTAAAGACCGCGCCACCTACGCCCGCTTCAACCGCGAACCGGCGTTGAGCGTTCAGATCGTCAAACGCCCCGGCGAAAACATTCTCGACACGGTGGAGGAGGTTCGGGCGGTGGTCGAACGCGCCGAAGCGCTCTGGCCGGAAACCGTGCGCGCCACCCTCACCTCGGATCTCTCCGTCCAAGTGGACTCCCAGCTTGGCGGCCTCCGCGCCTCCATCACGACGGCGGTGGTATTGGTCATGATCATCGTCGTCGCCGCGCTGGGCTTGCGGTCAGGCGCCTTGGTGGGGATATCGATCCCAGCCTCCTTCGTCCTGGCTTTCCTATTGCTCGCCGCCTACGGGCTTACGATCAATATCATGGTCATGTTCGGCATGGTGATCGCCGTCGGCATCCTAGTATTCGGCGCGATCGTCGTCGTGGAATACGCCGACAGAAAGATGGCCGAGGGGTTCCACCGCCGCGAAGCCTATAGTCTGGCCGCCAAACGCATGTTTTGGCCGATCGTCGCATCGACGGCGACGACCCTCGCCGCGTTCGTGCCGTTTCTCTTCTGGGATTCCCTCATCGGCGATTTCATGTCGTATTTGCCGCTGACGCTGATCTTCGTCCTCTGCTCCTCCCTCGTCATGGCGCTGATGTTTCTACCGGTCTTAGGCTCGATCTTCGGCGGCCGGGCGCAGCAAGGCGGCGCGGAGGACCTCAAGGCCCTTTCGGGCGAGGAAGGCGACCCGGCCGAGGCGTCTGGATGGATCGGCGGATATGTGCGCGTGGTTTCGGAGCTGATGCGTCGGCCGCTGCTCACGACTGCTGGCGCATTCGCCGCCATCGCCGCTATTTTCGCCTGGTTCGGCTCAACGAGCCATAAGACGGAGCTGTTTCTGGATTTGGAGCCAGAGCAGGTTTTCGTCTTCGTGCGCGCCCAGGGCAGCCTCTCGGCCGAAGAGCAGTTCGAGATCGTGCGCCGCGTCGAGGACGCCCTCGCCGCGGTGGACGGCATCGCCGCCATCTCCACCCAGGCCGGAACCGGGTCGGGGAGCGTTGGCTTTTTCGACGGGGCCTCGGCCCCGCTCGACACCGTGGGCCGGATCCTGCTCGACCTCCGCTCCCTCGAGCCCGGCTATGACGGGCGGGCGATCGAGCGCGACATCCGCGATCGGCTCGCCGGCCTTCCGGGCGCGCTTACCGAAGTGCAGGCGCGCGAACAGGGCCCGCCTGTCGGCAAGGACGTTCAAGTCGGCGTTCTCTCCAATAATCCGGCCGCCCTAGAGCAGGTCACCTCGCAGATTCGCGAGAAACTCGAGTCCATGGACGGGTTACGGGAGATCGAGGACACCCGCCCCTTGCCCGGCATCGAATGGCGCTTGGCGGTCGACCGGGCCCAAGCCGGCAAGTTCGGCGTCGACGTCACCCAGATCGGCGCGGCCGTGCAACTGATCACCAACGGCATCCTCGTCGGCCGCTTCCGGCCCGACGACGCCCTCGACGAGGTCGACATCCGGGTCCGCCTGCCCGAGGGCGAGCGGAGCGTGGAGGCGATCGACCGCCTGCGGATTTCCACGCCGGACGGCCAAGTGCCGCTTTCCCTATTCGTCACCCGCGAAATCGCCCCGCGCGTCGACAAAATCGACCGGCGGGACGGCAAGCGCTACCTTGCGGTCCGCGCCAATGCCGTGCGCCAGGGCGAAGGCGCTGCGAAAGTGGCCGAGATCAAAGACTGGATCGAGACGTCCGGGCTCGACCCCCGGGTCGATATCGTTTTCGAAGGCGCTGACGAAGACACCGAGGACGCCCTCGCCTTTTTCGAAGTGGCGACCTATGCAGCGCTGTTCATGATGGCGGTGATCCTCCTTTGGGAGTTCAACACCTTCTACCATG
>CAYYNG010000350.1:0-2830 GCA_964472435.1 uncultured Hyphomonadaceae bacterium
GGCGGCCCGCCCTCGGGTGCCTTGAGAAAGAACGTATCGTGGGTTTCGCGCGCCGGGTGGCCTTCCGGAAAGTTGAGCGCGGTGAAATTGTGCCAGTCGTCCTCGATGTCGGGCCCCTCGGCGACGGTAAAGCCCATGTCGCCGAAGATCGCGGCGATCTCCTCGAAGACCTGCATCACCGGATGCAGCGCGCCGACGCTTTCAGGCGGCGGGGGCAGGGAGAGGTCGAGCGTTTCGGTTGCGAGCTGCGCGTCGAGGGCGGCGTCCTCCAGCACGGATTTCCGCGCGGCGACGGCGTCGGCGATGCGGGTTTTAAGGGCGTTGAGCTTTGGGCCCATCTCCTGGCGCGCGTCGGGGCTCATCCCGCCCAGCGTCTTCATGAGGCTGGACACGCGCCCCTTCTTACCAAGCTCGGCGACGCGCACCTCGTCCAGAGCGGCGAGATCGCCCGCCGCCTCGATCGCAGAAAGGGCGTCTTTTTCGATCTGTTCCGGTTCAGACATCAATCGCCCCCTGGCAAATCTGTTCTTACGGCCATCTCTTTATCAAGCCACTTCGCCATGACCAGCCGGGGCGTTTCATCAAATCCGGCCGACTGGTAAAACTCGCGGACGATTTCGTTGTCGGGTCGGATCATCAATTGGATCTTCCGGACGCCGCGTTTCTCGGCCCAACGTTCCGCAGACTTGACCAGCTGTGCTCCAACACCGCGGCGCTGGTGGTCCGGGTCGACCGCCAGGTAATAGATCCAAGCCCTATGGCCATCGTCGCCACTCATCACCGATCCGATGATCTTCGGGCCGGCGAGCGCGACAAGAATTTCAGATGAGGCAGCACCCTGCGCCCGGCGGAAGTCGTTCCCCGGCGGATTGTGGGGCACCGTTAGGCCGCACCTCTGCCAGAGTGCAGAGACAACCGGCTCGTCGGCCGGCGTTGCGGGCCGGATGACGAGCTGGTCTGACATCGAAGTGCTAAGCCAGCGCCGCCTTGGCCTTCGCCACGAGGGCGGTAAACGCGTCGGGCTCTCGGATGGCGAGATCGGAGATCACCTTCCGGTCCATCTCGACGCCGGCCTTGTTGAGACCGTCGATGAAACGGGAATAGGTGAGGTCGTGTTCGCGCACGGCGGCGTTGATGCGCTGGATCCAGAGCGAGCGAAAGGTCCGCTTTTTCTGCTTCCGACCGACATAGGCGTATTCTCCGGCTTTCCAGACGGCGGCGTTGGCGGTGCGGAACGTGTTTTTCCGGCGACCTTGATAGCCTTTGGCGGCTTTGATGATCTTTTTGTGCCGGGCGTGGGCGGGCACTTTGTTGCGGCTGCGGGGCATGGGATCGGGTCCTCAGCTTGAGCGGGTCGAAATCGAGCGGACGGCTAGAGGCCGTAGGGCAGGTACTTCATCACCCGCGGCTTGTCGGCCTTGGAGACGTCCGTCGTGCCCCGGTTCTGGCGGATGTATTTGGCGTTGTGGCTGATGAGGCGGTGGCGCTTGCCGGCGACGCCGTGTTTCAGCTTGCCCGTCGCTGTGATCTTGAACCGCTTCGCCGCGGCCTTCTTGGTCTTCATCTTCGGCATTTCATCTCTCCTAGACCCGCCCAGAGCTCGCGTTTCAGGGGAAACGGCCCGGCGGACGATATTAAGAGTCGCCGGGGCATGCCGTGCGCCCGGCGACGTCTGGATGGCGGGTTATGACGGAAAGACGACGGGGGATCAAGCCGCTTAGCGCGGCGCCATCACCATCGTCATCTGGCGGCCTTCGAGTTTCGGCTCCAGCTCCACTTTCGCGCGGTCGTCGAACTCCTCGCGGACCTTGTTCAAAAGCTCCATGCCGAGGTGCTGGTGCGCCATCTCCCGGCCGCGGAAACGCAGAGTGATCTTCACCTTGTCGCCGGCGTCGAAGAACCGCGTGATCGCCTTTGTCTTCACTTGATAGTCGTGAACATCGATATTCGGCCGCATTTTGATCTCTTTGAGATCAGCGGACTTCTGTTTTTTGCGAGCGGCGGTCTTCTTCTTTTGGGTTTCGAAGCGGATCTTGCCATAGTCTTGAATCTTGCAGACCGGGGGGGAGGCGTCGGGAGCCACCTCGACAAGATCCAATCCAGCTTCCCGGGCGGCGTCCAAGGCGGCGGCGGTCGGCATCTCGCCCTGTTTCTCACCGTCTTGATCGATCAGTAGGACCGTTCTCGAGGTTATGTTCTCATTGATGCGCGGGCCAGTATCTTTCTTCGGCGGCGGCGCGGCCTGGGGTCTGCGGGCTATGGCGGGTCTCCTGTTATCCGTTACAGCGTGCGGAATATGCGCATCTTTGGCCGATTCTTCAACTATTTCGGCTGTTCAGGGAGCACGCCGAGCGCCTTGACGGCCTGCCAAACGTGCTCGGCGTCGACTTCGGCGAGCGTGGGCGCGTGCACGACGACCACGGTGGATCCGCGTGGGGCGGCGTGGTCGGGGTCGGATTCGGACGTTGCGAAGAGAGCGACCCCGGGCGCGCCGGCCAGCGTCGCCATATGCATCGGCCCGGTGTCGTTGCCGACGACGAAGGTCGCGTGCTGGCCCAGCGCGGCGATTTGGAAGAGGTCGGTCCGGGTGACGATGTTCTTGACCCGGGGTTCCAGTTTGACGATCTGCGCGGCGACCTCGCCTTCAGGCTTGCCGCCGATGATAACGGGCGTCACCCCGGCGTCGGCCGTGGTTTCGGCCAGGGCGGCGAACTGTTCCGCCGGCCAGCGCTTCGCCGCCCGGTGGGCCGAGGCCCCGGGAATGAAGAGCGCAAACGGCCCGTCCAATCCGAAATAGGCCGGCGAAAGCCGCGGCGGAGCTCCCAGGGCG
>CAYYNG010000351.1:0-2816 GCA_964472435.1 uncultured Hyphomonadaceae bacterium
GGGCGCTGGTCGCCGGGTTGTTGGCCGGCGCGGCGGTTCAGGTCGGCTTTTCCTTCGCCATGCGGCCGATCCGGCCCCGTTTCACCCTCGTCTCTTTCCGAAGACTGTTCGACTACTCCGTTTGGCTTGGCGGAGCCGCGATCGCCAGCCGCCTTTACGGAAGCTTGGAAGCGATCAGCCTGGGGCGGATCGTCGGAACAGCGGCGCTTGGGAGTTTCTCCCTGGGAACTCAGGTCGCGACGCGGGTGACCGAGGGGGTGATGATCCCATTATCGCGGTCCCTCTTCGCTGGATTCTCCCAGATTCAATCCGACCCCGCGCGCCTCCGGGCGGCTTGTCTCAACGCCATGTCGGCCACCGCCGCGGTCGTCTTTCCCATCGCCGTCGCCCTCGGCCTCTTGGCCGAACCGATCGTTCTGGTTTTGATCGGAGAAAACTGGCGAAGCGCCATTCCCGTCGTCGCAATCATCGGGTGGACCACGCTCAGTCATTTCGTTTTCAGCCCCATGTTCGCCTTATGCTTAGGAACAGGGCGGAGCCGAACCCTGTTTATTCGATCCGCCGTCTTCTTGGTCCTTTACCTTCCCGGCGCCATTTGGGTCATGTCGACCTTCGGCCTTGCGGCGCTTTTGCTCTTCAAACTCTCCGCGATGGCCGGTCTGTTGATTGTGGATCTCTTGATCGTGCGGGACGTAACGGGCCTTGGGGTCTCGCAGCAGCTTCGGGCGGTGACGCGCTCGGCCGCGTCGGCGGCGGCGATGGGCGGCGCATTCCTGATGCTCGCCGACTGGATCCCGTCGACGGGCGGTTCGATTATGATGGCGCTGCATCTAACGGTCCTGGCGGGGTTCGGCGGCGCGCTTTACCTCGCTGTGCATATCGGTCTTTGGGTCGCCATGGGCCGGCCGGACGGGGTTGAGGCGAAGGCGCAGGACGCCACCCTGCACGTGATCGGTCTCGCGCGACTTTGGCGGGCGAGCCGCACCTAGCCGCTGAAATCCGGCCAGGATTCGTCCTTGTCTGAGACAAGCGCGGGTTCGAAAGGCCACTCGATCCCAAACGCCGGATCATTGTATCGCACGCCCGCCTCCGCGTTCGGCGCATAGGCGGCCGAAACGAGATAGCTCACTTCGACATCGTCTGCCAAAGTAAGAAAGCCGTGGCCGAAACCTTCCGGCGCATAGAGCTCGCGCTGGTTGTCGCTGGTGAGTTCGAACCCCTCCCATTGTTTGAAGGTCGGGCTGTCGGGGCGCAGGTCGACAAGGACGTCGAAGATCGCCCCGCGAAGGCAGCGGATCAGCTTCACCTCGGCGTGCGGCGCAAGCTGTCGGTGCATGCCGCGCAGCGTGCCTTTATGGGCGGAGACGGACATGTTCTGTTGGACAAATTGCGTTTCGAGGCCGTGGGCGGCGAACTCGTCGGCGCAAAAGGTTCGCGCAAACCGGCCGCGGGCGTCGCCCCGGGGCTCGAGCTCGATCAGAAAAGCGTCTTTCAGCGACGTCGAATGAAACTTCATGGCCGGGTCCCGACTTGGTTAGAGGGTGAGGAACGCGTCGAGCTGGCGGTCGCAGATCCGTCGCGGCTCGGCGCCGTCGCGCTGCGCTTTGTGCCAATCCGCGGTCCAGACAATCCGGTCGTCGCCGCGGATCCGGTCGCGCCAGCCGAGCGCTGCGCGGGCGAGCGTGGAGTCGACGGCGAGCGCCTTCATCTCCTTCGACCCCGGAACCGGTTCGTGCCGCCAGCCGCCGCTTGCGCCCAGCGCCGACTGCATCAGGTCGGCGACCCGGCGCACCGGCAGTTCAGGCTCGGGGTCAGGGCCGAAGTTCAAGGCGGCCGGCAGCGCAGCGCCCCCCGCGAGCTGTTCGGCGTAGACGAGATATCCGCAGACGCCGTCTAAGACATGGAGCCACGGCCGCGTGGCGTCGGGGTGGCGCAGGACCAGGGTTTCGCCGGCGGCCGCCGCCCGGACCACGTCGGGCACGATCCGGTCCGCTGCGAAGTCGCCGCCGCCGATGATATTGCCGCACCTGGCCGTCGCAACCGGCACGCCGGCGTCTGCGAAGTAGGTTTGGCGGAAGCTCTGGGTTACGAGCTCGGCCGCGGCCTTCGAGGCGGAATAGGGGTCTTTGCCGCCAAGGCGATCCCCCTCCTCGAACGCCCGCCCCCTTTCGTCATTGGCGTAAACCTTGTCGGATGTGATCACCACGACCGCCTCGAGCCCCGCAACGGTGCGAAGCGGGCTCAGTAGGTTGGCGACCCCCATCACATTGATATCGATCGTTTCGCAGGGATCGGTGATCGAGCGCCGCACGATCGGTTGCGCCGCCATGTGAAGCACGATTTGCGGCCTCGCGGCGGCGACGATCTCTTGCACCGCCCCGGCGTCCCGGACGTCGGCGACGTGGTGCCGGCCCAGCGCCGCTCCGCCCAGGAGGTCGAAGAGGGCGGGATCGGTGTCCGGCGCGAGCGCGAGGCCAGTGACGTCGGCGCCCATGCGCGAGAGCCAATAAAGCGCCCAGGCCCCCTTGAATCCGGTATGGCCGGTGAGCAGGACGCGCTTGTCGCGCCAAAAGGCGGGATCAGGAAGGGAAAAGGACATCGGCGCGGCTCCGATCAAGGGGTTTGACGGCTCAAATCATGCGATAGCATGGCATGCAATTCGCATGACAATCGCGGCTTCCAGACCGGTTTCGCCATTTCGGGGACGCACAGATGATCTTGCTCGACACGGCGCTGAAAGCGCGGGCCGAAACCGGCCCCCCGGTCCGGGTCGGCGTGATCGGTTCCGGCTTCATGGTCGCCGGCCTCGCCTTGCA
>CAYYNG010000352.1:0-2800 GCA_964472435.1 uncultured Hyphomonadaceae bacterium
ATCTCGTCGCCCATCTCGGCGTTTGAGACTTAGCGGCTCGCTAGTCCGGCTTTGTACATCATGCCAGCCACGGCGCCGCCGCCGGTAAAGCCCAAATCCGTCATCGCCGCTTCGCCTGGACCGTTCACCACGCAGCCGATGATCGACAAAGAGATCGGCTCGGAGATGTGCGCAAGGCGTTGCTCCAGCGTCTCGACCGTCTTGATCACGTCAAAGCCCTGGCGCGCGCACGAGGGGCAGGCGATGATGTTCACGCCCCGGGACCTGAGGTTGAGACTTTTCAGGATGTCGAACCCAGCCTTCACCTCTTCGACAGGATCGGCGGACAGCGAGACCCGGATCGTGTCGCCAATGCCCGCCCATAGAAGCGACCCAAGCCCGATCGCAGATTTGATCGCGCCGTTGCGCAGCGCGCCCGCCTCGGTGACGCCCAGATGGAGCGGCGCGTCCGTGGCCTCGGCAAGCTGTTGATACGCGGCCACGGTCAGGAACACATCCGACGCTTTCACGGAGATCTTGTAATCGCGAAAGTCGTGATCCTCGAGAATGCGCGCATGATCGAGCGCGCTTTCAACCATCGCTTCGGGACAGGGCTCTCCATATTTTTCAAGGAGGTGGCGCTCGAGAGAGCCGCCGTTCACCCCGATCCGGATCGAGCAGCCATTCGCCTTCGCCGCGTTCACCACCTCGCGGACGCGGTCCGGGGACCCGATATTGCCGGGATTGATCCGAAGGCAGGCCGCTCCGGCGTCGGCGGCCTCAACACCGCGCTTATAGTGAAAGTGAATGTCCGCCACGAGCGGAACGCGGGCCTCGCGGGCGATGACTTTGAAGGCGCTCGTCGATGCCTCGTCCGGGCAAGACACGCGAACGATGTCCGCGCCCGCCTCTTCCAATTCTCGGATCTGCTCAATCGTCGCAACCGCGTCCGAGGTCGGCGTGTTCGTCATAGACTGAACCGAGATTGGCGCGTCGCCGCCCACCTCGACGGCGCCCACTCGGATCTTGCGGGAGGGACGCCGCTCAATAGACCGCCAGGGTCGGATCGGATTATGTGCCATCGTTCGCCGCCGGATCTCTTGCCTCACAAGATTTGGGCCCAGACGCGGCCGAGGTAAAGGCGATAAAAGCCCGCAACGCTCAGCGTGAAGCCTGGCCCTCGCCGAACCCTGCAAGCGCCGGCGCCGTTTTCTCCGCAGCGCGCGCTGCAACCGCGTCGACGCTGATCGCGTAGACCGGCGCGCCGGGCTCGCCGAGCGGTTCGACGACAATATCTCCGACGCGCCATTCGAAAGCGCCGCCGTCCCGCGCCGATACGGTCCAACCCGCGCCGATGCGCAGGCGGTGATAGGTCTCCCCCGCAGCCATGGTGCGTGAACGGAAAATTGTACCGTCGGCGCCGCGGACCTCGATCCAGCCTTGAGAAAGCGCGGCGATGGACAAGGGGATCTGTGGCGCGGGCGTGTCGATCGATGCCTCTGCAAAAAGGCTCTCGCGCGCGCCGTTGGTCGGCGCCGCCGCCTCGACGCTGGGCGCGCTTCCCGTCGCCGACGTGTTATAAGCGATCCAGCCGACAAGACCCAAGGCCGCGGCGGCGAGGGCGGCCGCCGAAAGCCGCCAAACCAGCGGGCCGATAAGCGGGGCCGGCGCCGCTTTAGCCTCCGCCTTTTGCTTCGGCGCCTGGGAGACGGCGCCGCACTCGCGGGCGAAAGCGTCAATGACCGCCTGCGCGTCAAGCCCAAGATAGGTCGCATAGCTGCGCAGGTAGGCATTGAGATATCCCCCCGGCAACGCCTTCGCCCGCATCTCTTCGATCGCCTCGAGATAGGCCGGCTGGATTCGAAGGTCCCGGGAGACTTTCTGGATATCGACGCCGCGCGCCCGCCGGGCTTCGCGCAACCGGCCTCCGGTGCGCGACGCGCTCAGGGTCTGTTCGGCTGAATTGTCCGAAGTGTCAGTCACGTTTCTCGTCCGCGATTGGCTGGCTGCGCCGCCCATTCTCAACCAGCCTGATGCAGATTTCATACCGCGCTCGCCCTGCGCCATCAACCATCGCCGACAGACACTTCAAATTCGCTGGATAAAGCTAACAGTGTATTACGGAACGATCCGTACGTACTCTCTAGCCGGCGATCGAACGCCGTTTGAAACGCGGCGAGATCGAGCGATCGAACCATCTGTTTCACTGGTCCCACCGCGCTCGCGGGCATCGACAATCGCCGCACGCCAAGGGCGATCAAAGCTAGCGCCTCCAATGGCCGCCCCGCCGCCTCGCCGCAAACCGAGACGGGTAGATCCAATTGATCACAGTCGGCGACGGCCTGTCGAAGAAATGCAAGGGGAGCGCGCGCTAGGAGGTCGTAACGGTCGCTGATCTCCGGCGACATCCGATCGGCTGCATGGAAAAACTGCATTAGATCATTCGTGCCGATCGACACAAAATCGGCGTGGTTTTGCAAAGCCGGCAGCTCGAAGGCGAGCGCTGGGGACTCGAGCATCGCGCCGACCTTGAGAGGGTCGGGGGCGGCGCGTCCGCGGCCATCGGCCCATGCCAGCTCTTCGTCGAGCAGGGCTTTGGCGGCGACGAACTCCGCCGCTGTCGTCACCATTGGAAACATAATCCAAAGGGGGCGTCCGGCGGCGGCCTGGATCAGCGCCCTCAACTGCCGACGGAAAAGTCCCGGCCGGCTGAGGGCGAACCGGATGGAGCGAAGGCCGAGCGCGGGGTTCTCTTCGCGATGGCGGCTCAGGACCGGCAGGATCTTATCGGAGCCGAGATCCAAAGTCCGGAAATAAACCG
>CAYYNG010000353.1:0-2798 GCA_964472435.1 uncultured Hyphomonadaceae bacterium
CCGCCCGAAGAGGAGGCCGACGGGGACCACCACCGCCGCAATATCCATTAAGCTTAAGAGTTTGATCCCGTGGGCCCGGGCGACGGAGACGAGGGCGATCCCAACCCCGATCAGGCCGCCATGGAAGGACATTCCGCCCTCCCACACCCTGAGGATCATCATCGGGTCTTGCGCGAGCCGCTCCGGCGCGAACGGGATTTGGTAGAAGACGAGATAGCCGAGCCGGCCGCCGAGAATGACCCCCAGCGTCGCCCAGAAAAGAAGGTCGTCGATATGTTCCCGCGTCGCGGGCGCCTGGCCGCCGAAAAGCGCCGGACGGTCGACGAGCGCCAGGGCGTAGCGCCAGCCGATGACGAGCCCGGCGATATAGGCGAGGGCGTACCAGCGCAGCGGAAACGGGCCGAGGCTAAGCCCGCCGATCTCGAAGCCTGGAATGGTGAAGAGCGCCGGATTGATCTCCGGGAAGGGCAGAGCGGCGAACATGCTGGTCTTTTTCCTGTCTCCGCGACCGCCTATCTGGTAGGCGACAGGGCTCGTGTAGAGTGCGAGCGAAGGGATAACGTGATGCCGCCGCAAAATCCACTGCTCGATGACTTGGCGAGCTTGATGACGGGCGCCATGGGCGCGGCCCGGACGGCAGGCGAGGAGGCGCGCACAGCGGTGCGCAGCCAGGCCGAGCGGTTTATCGCCGATATGGACCTCGCCGGGCGGGAGGAAGTCGAGGCTTTGAAGGCGTTGCTGCAAGCGGCCGTGGCGCGCATCGATGCGTTGGAGGCGCGGTTAGACGCTCTGGAGCCCGCGGCGAAACCGCCCCGCCCCGCCGCGCCGAAGCCGAAAGCTGAGGACTAAGACCGGCTGACTGGGGCGCGCCGGTTGTTCGCTTGGCCCCCCGTGTTAGCCTTTCCCTGGACGCGGACAGGCCCGCGTTGATTCGGAGGATGTGGGATGAACCCTGACCTTTCCGTAGATATCGAAACCGAAATCGATCCGCTGGAGTGCGTCGAGGCCGTGCTGGAGGCGACCGGCTGGCAGCATGAGCGCGACGACGACCAAACCGTGCAGTGCATCGTCGAGAGCCGCTGGGGCGACATGGGCGGCCTCTTCGCCTTCCGCCGCGAACCGGCGGCGATCCATTTCTCCGTGACCTTGGATGTGAAGGTCATTGCAACGAAACAGGCTGCCGTGCGCGAGCTGATTTTGATGATGAACGAGCGTCTGTGGCTTGGACATTTCGATTACTGGGCCGAAGAGGGCGTCATCCTCTTCCGGCACGCCCTTCCCATCCTTGATCGCGACGAGCCCTCGCCGGGCGAGATCCGCGCGGTGATGGTCGCCGCCGTCGACGCCGCGGACCGGTTCATTCCCGCCTTCAATTTCGTCGTCTGGGCCGGCAAGTCGCCGCAGGAGGCGATCGAGGCGGCGATGTTCGAAACCGACGGCGAGGCCTGAGGGCTGGGCGCCATGGCCGGCCGCTCCGTCGCCTTGATCGGGGCGGGCCGCATGGGCCTTGCGCTCGTTTCTGGTTGGCTGCGCGGCAAGGGCGGCCTGGACCTCGGCGTCGTGGAGCCCTCGCCGAGCGAGGCCCTGAAAGCCCTGCTCGCGGAGAAAGGCGCGGCCCTCAATCCCGACCCGTCGCCGGTCGACACGGTCGTCATCGCCCTCAAGCCCCAGGTCTTCTCCGGCGCCGCCGAAGCCATCGCGCCCTGGATCGGGCCGGGGACCCTCGTTCTCTCCATCATGGCGGGCGTGCGCATTCGAGATCTTGAGACGGCGTTTGGCGCCGACAGGGTGCTGCGGGCGATGCCGAACACGCCGGGGGCGATCGGGCGCGGGGTCAGCGTGCTGGCGGCGCGGGGCGGGGCCGCGCAAAAAGATATCGCCGCCGCAAAGCGGCTCCTTGCGCCCCTCGGCGTGGTCGAAGGGCCCGTCGACGAGGCGCTGATGCCGGCGGTCACCGCCCTTTCAGGTTCGGGCCCGGCCTATGTCTTCCTCTTGGCCGAGGCGATGGCCGAAGCTGGACGGAGCGAAGGCCTGCCGGGCGAGCTCGCAGAACGGTTGGCCCAGCTGACGGTCGCCGGCGCCGCGGCGCTGATGGAGGAGGGCGGGGACGCGCCGGGCGATCTGCGGGCCGCGGTCACCTCCAAAGGCGGAACGACGCAGGCGGCGCTGGATGTCTTGATCGACGAAGGCGGCATGCCATCTCTGGTCCGGAAAGCGATGCGCGCCGCAGCGGCGCGGGAACGGGCGCTGTCCTCCAATCCGGATTGATCCATGCCGAGGCGAAAGCGAAAACCAGGGACGAGATCATCGAGGCGGGCCTTGTGGCGGCTTTGCACCTGGCTGGGAACCGTCCTTGGGCCGAGATCACCCTATCTTCGGTGGCGATCGAGGCGGGCCTTGATCTTGATGTATTCCATGGCGTCGCCGATCTCGAAGCCTTGGCCGAGGCTGTCGAACCCTATTTCGACAAAGCCATGTCCGCCGAACGCGCCGACCTTGAGGAGACCGACCAGGAACGTCTTTTCGACGCTGTGATGCGGCGGTTCGAAGCCATGGAGCCGCACCGGGCGGGGCTCCTGTCGCTCATGGCCTGGCGCGACCGCTCGCCCGGCCGCCGCCTCGCCCACATCGCCGCGCGCCAGTCCACGGCGAAATGGGCGTTGGTCTCGGCCGGGTTGGATCAGTCCGACGAGGCGCCCCTCGCGGCGAAGGCGCTGAACCTCTCCTTTGCAATGGCGCGGGCTGAACGCGCCTGGCGGAGGGACGCGCACGGCGATTTCGCCCAAACCATGGCGACG
>CAYYNG010000354.1:0-2792 GCA_964472435.1 uncultured Hyphomonadaceae bacterium
CGAAGGCGACACGCTGACGCTGGACATCGATCCGACGACGCACCCGGCCTGGACCGGCGGCAATAGCGGCATGCTGGACCGCGGCGGCCGCGTCTCGCGCTTCAAGGACAAGTTCAAGGGCTTCATGTAGCCTTCTCGCGGCTTGCCGAGGTTTCAAGACGTCGCCGGCTCGGCGGGCGTTTCGTGTTCGGCGCCGATATAGTCGTTCGACCGCATTTCGTAGAGTCGGCTTGCGGTGCGTTGAAACTCGAAACTCCCGTCCCCGGACGGATAAAGCGCGTCCGGCTCGGCGGCCGCGCTGGCGACCAGCTTCACCTTCGCTTCGTAAAGCGCATCGATCAGGGTGACGAACCGCGCCGCCTCATTGCGTTTTTCCGGCGTTAAGACGGGGATCCCGTCGACTAGAACCGTCTGAAACCGTGCGGCGATCGCCAGATAATCGGCGGGGCCCAGCGGGCGCGCGCACAGCTCGTCGAACGTGAACCGCGCGACCTCGCCGCAATGGGCGGCCACTTCCAGACGCCGACCGCCGACATCGAGGGTCAACGGCGCGGGGGCCGTGCAGACCGTCAACCGACGCCAAGCCGCATCCATCGCCGCGTCGGCCCCGGCGTCCAGAGGCGCATGCCAAACCGGAGCCTCGCTCAGCCGCTGTAGGCGATAGTCCTGGGCGGAGGCGAGTTCGAACACGTCGACCCTGGAGAGGATGAGATCGATAAACGGGGTGAAAAGGTCGCGATTGATGCCGTTCTTGTAGAGGTCCAGCGGGTGGCGATTGGACGTGGCGATCACCGTGACGCCGCGTTCGAACAGCCCCTCGAAGAGACGGCCGAGGATCATGGCGTCGGCGATTTGCGTGACTTGGAACTCATCGAAACACAAAAGCGAGGCGTCGGCCGCGGCCTTCGCCGCGCCGGCGGCCAGCGGGTCGTCATCCGAGCCCCGCACATGCCATTTCGAGCTCCGCCGCTCGGCCGGCGTCATCGCGCGCCACGCCGCCAGGAATGCATGGACCTCCTGCATGAAGGCGTGGAAGTGCACGCGCCGCTTCGTCATCGGCGGGGCGACGTCGAAGAAAAGATCCATCAGCATGGACTTGCCGCGGCCGACCCCGCCCCAGAGATAGAGGCCCTTCGGCGCCTCCCGTCGGCCGAACCATCCGCGGCGGCCAAGCCGGTTCGCGAGCGCGTCCAGCCGTCCGACCGCCTCGGCCTGCGCGGGATCGGGACGGATCAACCCCTCGTCCAGCCGGCGTTGATATGCAGCTGCGAGCGCGCCCATCGCCGATCGCCCCTAGCTGAAAAGACCGGAGAGGGCGCCGACGAAACGCGTCCAGGCCTCCGGCCGCAAGATCACAGTCGCCACCGCGCCGGTCAGCGCACCGCCGAGGTGGGCGTCGTGTCCGATCCGGGTGTTCTGGCGGGTCGAGAAATAGGCGCTTGCGACGATGAATATGACGGCGAACACGACCGCGGGCATGGGGATGATAAAGAACAAAAGCAGCATGGCGAAGGGCTCGAACAAGCAGAACGCCACCACCACGCCGGAAACGGCCCCCGATGCGCCCAGCGCCGCATAGTCGAGTTGTCGGCGATGCTCCAAGAGCGACCAGAGGTTTCCGCCCAATAGAGACGCGCCATAGACGAGGGCGAAGGCCGTCGAGCCCAGCTGCGCCTCCAGAAACGGGCCGAAGAAAAAGAGCGTCAGCATGTTCACCAGGAGGTGCGCCTGGTTCACGTGCAGAAATCCGCTTGTCACAAGGCGATGGAGCTCGCCGGACTTAAGGATCGGCCCGACCATGAAGACGTTCTGCAGCATGAAATCGCGGCTGGAGAACGCCGTCAGACTGGCCAAGACGTTCGCGGCGATCAAAGCGAACGTGACAGGATACGCTTGTATGAGCTCCACGGCGCCTCGCCCGTCCCTCTAGATCCGCTCTGCGGCCTTGCCGGAAAACAGAAGGCCGGGCAAGGGGCGGGTCAGGCCGCGCAGACAGGCGCCTCGGCCCCGGGCATCTGCTCGAGTAAGAAATCAAGAAACGTTTCGGGGCGCTGGATGAACCGGTTGAACGGCAGCGCGGATTTCGCGACGGCCTTGGGCGCGATGTTGCAGCCGCAGCGCAGCGCCGAAGCCACCGCTGTGTCCCGCGCCTCGATGCCGGAGACGACCGCGATCCGGAACGGCCCCATATTCGCAGCCCGCGCGATGGTCATGTCGGGGTCGATGCTGTCGGGCAGGGCGAGATCCAAGACAACCAGGTCGAAGCGTTCGAGCCGCATCCGGCGTTCGGCCTCCATCAGGGTCGGAGCCAATACCAGGTCGACCTGAACCCGGCTCCGCGCCGCCTTGTCCGCGGCGATCGCCAACATTTCCCGAACCGGTTCGTGGTCCTCGACCCACAAGACTTTCATACGCCACGCCTTTGCTTGCTCGATGCCGCCCGGGGGGCGTTTGCTCCGTCGCCCTGCATATTGGCGCCGCGGTGTTGCGGCTTGGTAAAGCAGAGGTGGACGAAACGTTACGCATTGCAGGGGGTTGCGATTTCCCGCTACAACCCGATTTAAAAGAGGGCTACGGGCCATGAAATGGCCCGCCTTATGCAGGCCTTTCGTCACTTCACGGGACGATAAGACACAAATTCCAATAAGGGAGGCCGGTCCATGACAGACAAACAGCTTGCGACCGCATCCCGCGCGTCGGCGTTCCTGCCCGCCGATACGCGCGACGCCCATATCATCGACGTGTTGATCGAGGAGCGGTGCCCGTCCTTTGTCGAGCACTGGTCATGGCCG
>CAYYNG010000355.1:0-2791 GCA_964472435.1 uncultured Hyphomonadaceae bacterium
GGCGACGATGTTGAAGGCGATCAAATGCGGCAGGGGCGAAGTGATGGCCAGGACGCGGGCGTGGCGGTCTGCATCCATAATTTGGACCCGAGCGCCGAGCTGGGTCCAAAAATCGGTCAGTTTTCGAACCGCGGCGAGATAGGGTTCCGTGCGGTCTGTTTCGGGGGTGAGGATCTGCCAGGCGCCCTCGAAAAGACGGGGAAAACCCGCCTCGGGTCCCGAGCGTTCGGTGCCGGCGATCGGGTGGCCCGGGATCACATGTATCCCCGAAGATATCGCCGGGGCCATGGCGTCCCGGGCGGCGGCTTTCACAGATCCGGTGTCGGTGAGGATCGCGCCGGCGGACATGGCGGGAACGCAGGCGGCCGCCGCCGCGCCCAGGGCGCCGACAGGCGTGCACAGGATCACGCAATCGGCCCCCGCGCAGGCCGCCGCGGGCGTTTCGCACACCTCGCCGAGATCGATGGCCGCGGCCCGGGCCCGGATATCCGCGTCGCTGTCATACAGCGCCACCGCGCCGGCGGCCTTGCGTCTCCGAGCGGCGAGGGCGATCGACGCGCCGATCAAGCCCGCGCCGATCACCGCGATTTTGGCGAACGTCGGCCCGGTCGTCATGCGGATTTATACGCATCCAAAGCGTCGATCACAGCCGTATTCGCCTCGACCGGACCGATGGTGAGGCGGAGGCAATTCGGCAGCCCGTAGGCGGCGACATTGCGAAGAACAAGGCCGCGCGCCCGCAAGTATGCGTCGACGGCGTTCGCCTCGTCGGCGTCCTGAAAGCGGATCAGAATGAAGTTGCCGACGCTCGGAACCGTCTCGAACCCCATGACCTTGAGGCTGCGGCCGACGCGGGTGAGCTCGGTCTCGTTATGATCGACCGACCGGTCGACGAAGGCGTCATCCTGAAGCGCCGCAACACCGGCGGCGAGGGCGAGCGCGTTGACGTTAAAGGGCCCCCGGACCCGATTGACGGCGTCGATCACCGAAGCCGGACCGTAGGCCCAGCCGAGGCGCAGCGCCGCGAGGCCGTATATCTTGGAGAAGGTCCGCGTCATGACGACGTTCGGCGCTTCGCCGGCGAGCTCCATGCCCGCCGAATAATCGTTGCGGCGCACATATTCGGCATAGGCCCCGTCGAGGACGAGCAGCACGTCCTCCGGCAGGCCTGCATGCAGGCGCCGCACTTGGTCGAACGGGATGTAGGTGCCCGTGGGGTTGTTCGGATTGGCGAGGAACACCATTTTCGTCCGCGGCGTCACCAAGGCCAGCATCGCTTCGACATCGGCGGTGTCGTTTGTCTCGGGCGCGTTCACCGTTTTCGCGCCCGACTGCATCGCGACCAGACGGTAGACCAGGAAGGCGTGTTCGGACTGGATGATCTCGTCCCCGGGCGCGAGATAGGCCCGGCCGAGGAGCTGGAAAATTTCGTCCGAGCCCGAGCCGCAGACGATGCGGTCGGCAGCGAGGCCGTATTTCGCCGCGATCGCCTCGCGAAGAGCGCGGGCCGAGCCGTCGGGGTATCTCTCAAGGTGCTCGGAGGCTTGGGCGATGGCGGCGACGGCGGCCTTCGATGCGCCCAAGGGGTTTTCATTGGACGAGAGCTTCCAGGCGCCGGGCGCGCTGTCCCCGCCCTTATACGGCGTGATATCCAAGATGTTGGCCAAGGGCTTTGGTTCTGCCATGGCAGGTCCTTTTTCTGTCGGCGCCGGCTTCGGCAATCCCATCTCGATCGTCAAGACATAGCGCTCCTTGATCTGTCGACATACAGTGAGGGGCCCCTGCGACGGTTCGCGCGGGGTCCACGGAGCCCCCATGACCCGCCCAGATCCCGCACCGCGTATCCCCGAAAGCGGGCTCCTTTACGACACGGTTCGCGCCGCCGCGCTCGGCTGTCTCCGCCTCGCCGGATGGCGCGTGGAGGGGACGTTTCCCGAGGGACGGAAGTTCGTCCTCATCGCCGCTCCCCACACCACGAATTGGGACCTCCCACTCATGCTCCCCGTCGCCATGCATTTTCGCGTCAAGCTTAGCTGGATGGGGAAGTCAAGCCTTGTTTCCGGGCCGTTCGGCGGGCTGATGCGGTGGCTCGGCTGCATTCCGATCGACCGGTCGAAATCGAACAATGTGGTTGAACAGATGGTCGAGGCTTTCGAGGCGGCCGATGATCTGGTGGTCGCCATCCCGCCAGAGGGCACGCGGTCGAAGGTGACCCGTTGGAAAAGCGGCTTCTACAATATCGCCGCCGGCGCCGAGGTTCCGATTCTGCTCGGATTTCTCGATTTTCCAAACAAACGCGGCGGTCTCGGCGGCGTCATCCGGCCGAGCGGAGACTTTGAGAAAGACCTCGCGGAGATCCAGGCCTTTTATGCGCCGCTGCGGGGGAAGTTCGACGACCGGACCACCGATGTGGACGCGAGCGAAGACCCGCCCGCTTGACAGTTTCCGCCGCTCCGCACACCTCAGCCCGCCATGCCAGACGACCGTCCTCCGTTCGACGCCCTACGCCGACAGGTTTTGCCGTCGCCGCTCGTGCTCGACAACGGCGACAGGTTGGAGCGTGTCGAGATCGCTTTTGAAACCTGGGGCGAACTGAACGCCGCCCGGTCGAACGCGATTATAATCTGCCATGCGCTGACGGGCGACCAATTCGCCGCGGGGCCGAACCCGATCACAGGCCGCCCGGCTTGGTGGCCGCGTCTGATCGGCCCAGGCAAGCCGATCGACACCAACCGCTTCTTCGTGATTGCGACGGATCTGCTCGGCGGCTGCATGGGCTCGGCGGGGCCTG
>CAYYNG010000356.1:0-2787 GCA_964472435.1 uncultured Hyphomonadaceae bacterium
CGGCGACGGCCTCATAGGCTTCCCAGGAGATATTGGCGGTGGCGTCCCCGATGCGGAAGACTGAATAAAGCAGAAGGTTGATCGGCCCCGAGCGCGCGCCGACGATCAGGTCCGTGCCGGAGACCGAGCGCTCGAACCCCGCCCGGACCCCGGTTCGAACTTTGTCCACGCCCAGGAAAAGGGCGGTTGAGAGAGCGACTGCGACGATCGTCAGCGTCGCGGCCGTCGCCCGGTTGGAAACGCTTCTCAGCGCCAGACTGAATAGTCCTGCGCCCATTATGCGGCCCGATCGCGGCTGCCGGCTTTGTTCAAGGCCTCGAGATCCAGCGCTCGGTCAAATCGGCTGGCCAATTCGCCGTCATGGCTGACGAAGAGGACGCTCGCGCCCGATTGCGCCGCCTCGTCAAGCAGTAGAGAGACGAACCGGTCCCGGCTGTCGGCGTCGAGCGCAGAAGTCGGCTCGTCGGCGAGAACGATTTCGGGCCGGCCGATCAACGCACGGGCGGCGGCCACGCGCTGCTGCTGGCCCACCGAGAGCGCCCGCGCCGGTCGATCGGCCGTCGCATCGGCGTCGAGGCCCATGCGCGCTAGCAGCCTGCGGCCCTCGTCGGCCAAGTGGCCGTCGACCCGGCCTCTGCGGCGCTGGGAGAACCGACAGCCTAGGAGCACATTCCCGAGCGCCGATAGGTAGGGAAGCAAGTTGAACATTTGAAAAACGACGCCGAAATGGTCGGCTCGCATCCGATCGCGCCGCGCCCCGGAAACCTGGCCGAGATCTTCGCCGAGAACACGGACGACCCCTGGGTCCGGGGCGGATATACCGGCGATGATGTTGAGAAGGGTCGATTTGCCCGATCCGCTTGGCCCCTTGAGAAAAACCCGCTCCCCAGCGCCCAGTGTCATCGCCTCGATATCGAGTACGATCGGCCCGCCGGGCCAGGCGAAGCGCAGATCTCGGATGTCCACAGTCGGCGAAGTCATTCCAAGCGAGGTTCTGCGGTTAAAGCTGCTTTTCGAGGCGGTGGTCATCGCCTATATCCCCATGAAATACTATAACATCGTGAGCGCGCGCAACCGGTGTTCCGGTGGACGTTTTCGCGTATCGCGCCAGGCGGTTGATCATGTGGGCTGCATTGCAAGCGCCGTTGTTTTTCGGATTGGCGGCGGCGTTCGCGGCGAGCGTCGGGCTAATCGCTGTCGCTATGCGCAGCGATTGGAGCCAGCGCCATTCCGGCATGTTCGCCCTCGCGGCCGCCGGCATGCTGATCACGCTGACGCTGTTGCATGCCGCGCCCGCCGCCTTGGAGCGGTCGCCCTCGGGCGCGCAATTGCTACTGGCAGGCTTTCTCGCTGGCCTTGTGGCGAACTATTCGGTCTCCGCGATCTTCGGAGATGGAACCCGCACGGGGCCGACCGCCGCGGTCACGCCGCTCATCGCGATTGCGCTGCATTCGACCATGGACGGCGTGATCTATGCGGTGACCTTCGCCGAAAGCTTCGAGTCGGGTGTTTTCACGGCTTCGTCTCTGATCCTGCACGAGTTCCCAGAAGCAGTTGTCGCGTTTGCGATTCTGCGCCGGCATAATGTTGGTAATCGCCGTGCGTTCGCCATCGCCCTTGCAGCGGCGGCCTTCACCACGCCGCTGGGCGTCGTCATCTCGGGGCCGCTGATCTACGGCCTTGGTCCTGAGGTGGTCGGTGCCTTGTTCGCGCTCTCGGCCGGCCTTTTGCTCTATGTCGCAACCGGTCCGCTTATGGCGCCGCTGCAGTCCGAGCCGCCCGGGCGCAGTCTCACGGCGCTCGGCGCAGGCGTCGCGGTGGCGGCGCTTCTCGCGGCGTCTCCGCTGCACAAGGACGCCCATACGCATGGCGACAGCCATCAACATAAGGGGCCAGGCGGCGGCGTCGCGCTCCAGGAGCCCGCCTAGCCGGTTAAGCGGGGCTCGCCGCCAACCGCGCGCAGGTTTCTTGGAACTCAGCCATGGTCTCGTCGAAGATCTGCGCCACCGGTTTCACGTCCTTGATTCGGCCCGCGACTTGGCCGGTCAGCGCGATGCCAGCCTCGAGATCGCCCTCGAAATAGACTTTCTGGGTGCCAGCGAACTCGCCGAAAATGTTGTCGACGCCGTCTTTTTGAATGCGCTTCGTTCGCTCGGTCCGCAAGGCGCGCAAGGCAGGGCCTGGACCTGAGCGGTTGAGGAACACGGTGTCGGTCGCCTCGGCGTCCACGATGGCGTTTTTCCAGTTTGGATGCACCGGGCTCTCGGCGGAGGAGAGGATCCGCGTGCCCATCAGAACCCCTTCCGCTCCCAATGCGAAGGCCGCCGCCATCGTTCGCCCATCGCAGATCCCGCCGGCGGCCACCACCGGCACGTTCACCGCCTCGCAGACTTGAGGGATCAGCACCATGGAGGCGACGTCTTTCGGGTTCTTGAACCCGCCCCCTTCGCCCCCTTCGACGACCAACCCATCGACGCCGGCCTCAATCGCGCGGAGGGCGCCCGCCAGGTTGGGGACGACGTGGAAGACCGTCAGCCCCGCTTCCTTCAGCATGCCGGTGTATTTCATCGGATCGCCTGCCGAAGTGGTGATGAACGTGATCCCCTGGTCGATTACGAATTGGATGATATCTGGGTCGCGAACGAAGGCCTGGGCGACATTCACACCGAAGGGCTTGTCCGTAAGGCGCCTCATTTTGAGGATTTCCTCCCTTACGGCGTCGAGTTCGCCCGAAGAGGTTTCGATGATCCCCATGCCCCCGGCGTTTGAGACAGCCGACGACAGTTT
>CAYYNG010000357.1:0-2784 GCA_964472435.1 uncultured Hyphomonadaceae bacterium
CGAGCGCGTCGACCCGGCGCGCGAGGGCCGCGTTTTGAAATCTCCTCACGGATCCGATGCCGTATCGCCAGCTCAATCCTGAAAACATCACCGCGACGTTGGAACGCCTGAACCGGCGCATCGACGAGCGGTTCCCCTCAAGGGGCCTCGGCCGCGTATGCAACGATCTGCTGCACATTTCAGAAGAGCATGTGGCGGCGGTTGCAGCGATCATGAAACCCCAGCAGGGCCTGCGTTGGGGCGTCGCCGGCGTTCTTTTGGTCGGCGCTGCGGTGATCGGCTGGCTGATTTGGCAGAAGGTCCGCCTCTTCGGCATGAACCCGAACGAGTTCAACAGCTTCGAAGGTGTCGAGGCGATCGTGAACATGGTGATTCTGATGGGGGTCGGGACATGGTTTCTGTTGAACCTCGAGTCCCGGATCAAGCGCGAGCGGGCGCTCACTAATCTCCACCAGCTCCGGTCCATCGCACATGTTATCGACATGCACCAGCTGACCAAGGATCCGGCCTCCAAATTGGCGGCTGAGATGCGGACCAAATCCTCGCCCGAACGGGATATGACCACCTATGAGCTGATGCGTTATCTCGACTATTGCGCCGAGATGCTCTCGCTGACGAGCAAGCTGGCCGCGCTCTACATGCAGCCGCTGCGCGATCCGGTGGTCATTCAAGCGGTCAACGAGATTGAAGACTTGACCACCAATCTGTCCCGGAAAATCTGGCAGAAAATCATGATCCTCCATTCGAGCTTCGGGACCGACGGCGAAACTCGGAACGCCCTGATCGACCCAGCAATCGAGCGCTCGAAACCGGCGCTCGCCTCTGAAAATTCATAGGAGTAACAAGATGAACCTCGAGACTTTCAGCTTCGACGTGGATGCTGACGGCATCGCCCATGCGGTGTTCGATGTGCCGGGCCGGTCGATGAATACGCTGACCGGCAAGGCGATCGCCGACATTATCGCGATTACACGGGAAGTCGCCCAGAACGACACGGTCAAAGGCCTCGTCGTCTCGTCGGGCAAGCCGAGCGGCTTCTGCGCGGGCGCCGACCTGGGCGAAATGGGCGAGAGCGCCGGCGGCGGGAAGCCCGAGAGCGAGATGACCGAAGCCGAGCTGAAAAAGGCCCAATTCGACCGCGGCTTCGCGCTCAACAAAACGCTCCGGGAGCTTGAGACCTGCGGCAAGCCTGTGGCGATCGCGCTCAATGGCCTCGCGCTCGGCGGCGGCCTCGAGGTGGCGCTTGCGTGCCACTACCGGGTCGCGGCGAGCGACAATCCGCGCATCCAGTTTGGTCTGCCCGAAGCCAAAATCGGGCTTCTCCCGGGGGCCGGCGGCACCCAGCGACTGCCGCGCCTGGTCGGCGTTCAGGCGGCGCTGCCGCTGATCCTTGAAGGCAAGTCCTTCGACGCCGAGAAGGCCCACGCCATGGGCGTCGTGCAGGAACTCGCGCCCGCGGCCGAGACGGTGGACCGGGCCAAGGCGTGGGTGAAGGCGAATCCCGACGCGAAAGCCCCGTGGGACGAGAAGGGCTTTAAAGTCCCAGGCGGTGTCGTCCACAAGTCCCCGGGGGCGGGCCAGGTGGCGACCATGGCGAACGCCATGCTGCACGCCAAGACCTATGGCAACTACCCGGCCCAGAAAAACATCCTTTCTTGTGTCTACGAGGGCCTTCAGGTGCCGATCGACGCCGGTCTGCGGATCGAGACCCGCTATTTTCTCAACACGCAACAGCGACCCGAAGCGAAAGCGATGATCCGCTCGCTGTTCCTCTCCATGCAAGCCCTCGGCAAAGGCGCCTCGCGGCCGCAAGGCTTTCCGAAGTACGAGCTGAACAAAGTGGCTGTGATCGGCGCCGGACTCATGGGCGCCGGCATCGCCTATGAACAGGCCCGAGCCGGGATTGAAACCGTTCTTGTGGATGTCTCTGTGGAGAACGCAGAAAAGGGCAAGGATTATTCCCGCCGCCTTGTGGAAAAGGCTGTGAGCCGCGGGAAGATGACCCAAGAGAAGGGCGACGCGCTTCTCGCCCGCATCCACCCGACCGACAATTATGACGACTTCAAAGGGGCGAACCTCGTCGTCGAAGCGGTGTTCGAGAATCCCGAGCTCAAGGCCAAGATCACGAAGATGGCCGAAGCTCAGCTTGAGCCGACGGCGGTCTTCGGATCAAACACCTCGACCCTGCCGATCACGGGCCTCGCCGAAGCCTCCGAACGGCCTGAGAACTTCATCGGGATCCACTTCTTCTCGCCGGTTGAGCGGATGGGCCTCGTCGAGATCATCATGGGCGAGAAGACGACCCAAGAGACGCTCGCGAAATCGATTGATTATGTACTCGCGATCAAGAAGACGCCGATTGTCGTGAATGACAGCCGCGGCTTCTATACCTCGCGCTGCTTCGGCACCTACACCCAAGAGGGCATGCAGATGCTGGGCGAGGGCATAAAGCCGGCGATCATCGAGAATGTCGGCCGCCAGTCCGGCATGCCCATGGGCCCGCTCGAGGTCTCGGATTCGGTCGGCCTCGATACGGCGCTCAAAGTCGGCCGGCAGATGGCGGAGGCCGCGGGTCTCGACTATTCGGCGAACGAACTCGGCCAGATGATGGCCTGGATCGTCGAAGACAAAGGCCGTGTCGGCCGCAAGGCGGGCAAGGGCTTCTACGACTATGGCGAAGACGGCAAGCCGAGCCGGATCTGGCCGGATCTTAACAGCCAGATCGAAGTGAAGGTCGACGAGTGCCCGCCGGAGCTTAAAGAGGAGCTCAAGAACCGCTTCCTC
>CAYYNG010000358.1:0-2782 GCA_964472435.1 uncultured Hyphomonadaceae bacterium
ACCGGTGACGCCGGTAACGGCCGGCGCGTTTTCACCCGCTGCATGTCCTGCCACGTCGTCCAGGACGGCGTGAACCGCGTGGGACCGTCGCTTTATGGCATCGTGGGCCGGGAAGCGGGATCGGTCGAGGGGTTCCGTTACTCGCCGGCGAACGCCAATTCCGGCATCGTGTGGACCGAGCCGACGCTATTCGCCTATCTCGAAGATCCGCGCGGCTTCATTCCCGGCACGATCATGGCTTTCCCGGGTCTTCCGAAGGCGCAGGACCGGGCGGACGTGATCGCCTATCTTAAGGAAGAGTCGAACTAAGACGCGTGTTTCGAACGCTTTCGAAGGCCGCCGAGTTGCCAGCTCGGCGGCTTTTGTTGTTGTATTGACAAGTGAATTGTCAAGCGGAGTTGACGTGTCCGGAACCGTGTTTCCTTTTGCTGCGATCGTCGGCCAGGACGATCTCAAAAATGCGCTGCTGATTTCGGCGATCGATCCAACGATCGGCGGCGTCTTGGCGTTCGGCGATCGCGGCACAGGCAAAACCACGACGATCCGCGCCCTGGCGGCGCTGTTGCCGGCGCAGACCGTGATCGCCGGCTGCCGCTTCCGCTGCGATCCGTTAAAGCCTCAAGGCCTTTGCGAGACCTGCGGAAACGCTTCAGAGGAGGCGCCCCTCGACGAGATCAGTGTCGCCCCGCCGGTGATTGATCTTCCGCTGGGCGCAACCGAGGATCGGGTGCTGGGCTCACTCGATTTGGAACGCGCGCTGGTGGATGGCGAGATGAATTTCGAGCCAGGCCTCCTGGCCAGCGCGCACCGCGGATTTCTTTATGTCGACGAGGTGAATCTCCTCGACGACCACCTTGTGGATATCCTTCTCGACGTCGCGGCGTCCGGCGTGAACCGGGTCGAACGAGAGGGGCTGAGCGTGGCCCATCCCTCGCAGTTCGTGCTGATTGGCAGCGGGAACCCGGAAGAGGGCGAGTTGCGGCCGCAGCTCCTGGATCGCTTCGGCCTCTCGGTCACCGTTCGCACCCCGCTAGACGTCAAAACGCGCGTCGAAGTGATCAAGCGCCGGGAAGCCTTCGATCGCGATCGAGAGGGGTTCGCCAAAGCATGGCGCCGAAAGGATGCGGCGGGTCGCCGGAAGGCCGAGGCGGCGCGGAGCGCCCGCGCCTAGATCGAAACGCCCGATGAGGTGTTGGAGGCCGCGGCCGAGCTCTGCATCCGACTTGGGGCGGACGGGCTGCGAGGCGAACTGGCCGTCACGCGAGCGGCCCGGGGGCTCGCCGCGCTGGAGGGGGTCGCGGAGGTGAGCCTCGCCTTCTTGCGGCGGGCGGCGCCGATCGCGCTGAGCCACCGCCTCAGAAAGGATCCGCTCGACGAAAGCGACGCAACGGTGCGGGTTCAGCGCGCGCTCGACGAAATGTCGGCGCGATGAACCACGGCGCCGGGCCCGCGACCGCCGCCGCGGGGTCCGTTCAAGCTTATGTCGACGCCGGCGCAAAGGCTTGGGCGGCCGCCGAACTCGCCGCTGCGCTCGTCGCCGTCGATCCGAAGGGATTGGGCGGGGTTCGGCTCGCCGCGCCCGCCGGCGAGCTTCGGGCGCAGTGGCTTGCGGGCTTTGAAGCTCTGGCGAGCGGAGGGCGCGCGCCCGTGGTCGCGCCCTCCGGTGTCTCAATAGAGCGGCTTCTGGGCGGTGTCTCGGCGGAACAGTCTGTCTCCGCCGGCAGGGTCGTGGTCGAGCGCGGTCTGCTTTCGCAGGCCGAGGGGCGGTGTTTCGTCCTTCGCATGGCGGAGCGCGTCGATCCGCAAGTCGCCGCGGTGATCGCCGCCGGGATGGATGACGCGGCGCGGTCAACAGGCCCCGGTTTCGCGGCTGTGCTCCTTGACGAGGGGCTTGCGGGAGAGGAGGCCCCGCCCCGGGTTCTGACGGACCGGCTGGCCTTCCGGGTCGATCTGCACGCTGCGCCCTTGGCCGCGTTCCAGCCTTTTCGGTGGACCGCCGACGAGATCGAGACGGCCCGTGCGCACTGGCCGAACGTGCGCGTTCCGGATGCAGTGACCGGGGCGCTTGCAGGCGTTGGGCCGTCCCTGGGCGTTCCAGCGCTGCGGCCGGCTCTGTTCGCGCTCGCCGCGGCGAAAGCCCACGCCGCCCTCCATGGCCGCGAGACCGTCTCCGACGAGGACGCGGCCGTCGCATGCCGTTTGGTCTTCGCCCATCACGCCGCGGACGCCGCCCAGCCCGAGGCCGAAAGCGCGGCCCAGCCGGAGGCGGACGGGCCTGGCGCGAGCGACGTCGACAGCAGCGACCCAGGCGATGAGGCGCGAAGTCGGGCGGACACCGCGCTTGAGGACATGCTGATCCAGACGGTCGCGGCGTCGATCGAAGCGTCGGTTCTCGACACCCCGTCGCGACGGCCGCGGCGATCGGCGCGCGGAGCGTCCGGCCGGTCGGGCGAGACCACGTTCGCCGCGGACCGCGGCCGCCCCGATCGCCCGGCGCCCGGCCGTCGGGCCGGTCGTCTCGATCTTATGGCGCCCCTTCGGTCGGCCGCGCCGATGCAGCGCATTCGGCGGCGCGGCGGGCCTTCGGGACGTCTCATCGTCCGGCCGAGCGATTTCCGGATGAAACGGTTTCGGCGGCGGCGGCAATCGTCGGTCATCTTCGTCGTCGACGCTTCGGGCTCGTCGGCGATGCAGCGCATGGCGGAAGCGTAGGGAGCGGTCGAACGCCTGCTGGCAGATTGCTATAAGCGCCGCGATTTGGTGTCCCTCATCACGTTCCGCG
>CAYYNG010000359.1:0-2781 GCA_964472435.1 uncultured Hyphomonadaceae bacterium
GGCGCTGAACGAGCTCGAGTTTTCGCGCAAGCGTGCGGCCATCGACGTGCGGAAGGCGCTGAAAAGCGCCATCGCGAACGCCGAGAACAACCATAATCTCGACATTGACAGCCTGGTGGTGGCTGACGCGCACGTGGGCACGAACCTTGCCATGAAGCGGATCCGCGCCCGGGCGCGCGGCCAGGCCGCGCGCGGCGAGAAACCGTTTTCGCAGCTGACGATTTTGCTGCGCGACACCTCACTGCAATCGGCGGAGGCAGCGTAATGGGTCAGAAAGTCAATCCCCTTGGGCTTCGCCTCGGGATAAACCGGACCTGGGACTCCCGCTGGTTCGCCGACAGCGCCGACTATGGCCGGCTGCTGCATGAAGATCTGAAGATCGAGAAATTCGTTCGCAAGAAGCTTAAGGCCGCGGGCATTTCGAAAGTGATCATCGAGCGGCCGCACAAGCGCTGCCTGGTGACCATCCACACCGCCCGCCCCGGTCTTGTGATCGGTAAGAAGGGCGCGGACATCGAAGCGTTGCGGAAAGAGTTGGCGAAAATCGTCGAAGACGAGGTTCGCGTGAACTTGGTCGAAATTCGCAAGCCTGAAATCGATGCGACGCTCGTCGCCGAAGACATCGCCCGCCAGCTCGAACGCCGGGCGTCGTTCCGCCGGGCCATGAAGCGGTCGATCCAATCGTCCATGCGGCTTGGCGCCCTTGGCGTGCGCGTGATGGTGTCGGGTCGCCTCGGCGGCGCCGAGATTGCGCGGACCGAGCAATATGCCGAAGGCTCGGTGCCGCTTCACACGCTTCGGGCAGACATCGATTACGGAACGGCCGAGGCGCTGACGACCTATGGGATCATCGGCATCAAGGTTTGGGTCTACAAAGGCGAGATCATGGAGCATGATCCCATGGCTCAGGACAAACGTCTTGAGAACTCGGGCCAAGCCCGCGCCCGCTCCTCTTCCAACCAACGCGGCCCCGCCTCAGGCGGCGCGCCGGCGCAGACGGGAGCCTAAGCCGTGCTGCAGCCGAAACGTACGAAATTCCGCAAGGCCTTCAAAGGCAAGATCCATGGCAACGCCAAGGGCGGCTACGCGCTGAACTTCGGCTCCTACGGCCTCAAGGCGTTAGAGCCTGAGCGTGTCACCGCGCGCCAGATCGAGGCCACCCGCCGGGCGGTGACCCGTTACATGAAGCGGCAAGGCCGCGTGTGGATCCGGGTGTTTCCAGACACGCCGGTGACCGCGAAGCCGATCGAGGTTCGGATGGGCAAGGGCAAGGGCTCCGTCGACCGCTGGGTCGCGAAGGTGAAGCCCGGCCGCATCCTCTTTGAGATCGACGGCGTGAGCGAAGAGGTGGCGCGCGAGGCGTTGCGCCTTGGCGCGGCGAAGCTGCCGATCAAATGCAAAGTCGTTAAACGGCTAGAGGGGATCTAGAGATGGCGAAGAAACGGTTGGACCGTCGCCAAGAACTCCGTGGCATGACGGACTCGCAGCTTAAGGACGAGCTCGCGAAGCTCAAAAAAGAACAATTCAATCTGCGCTTCCAGCAGGCGACCGGCCAGCTGGAGAAAACCGCGCGCGTGCGCGTGGTGCGCCGAAACATCGCGACGATCCGCACCTTGCTGCGTCAGCAGGCGGCCCAGGCGGCGGAATAGGAGACGAGGGATATGCCCAAACGCGTTATGGAAGGTGTGGTCGTCTCCACGAAAGGCGACAAAACGGCGGTGGTCCGCGTCGAGCGGACGTTTCTCCACCCCCTATTGAAGAAAACGGTGCGCCGCTCGAAACGGTACCACGCCCATGACGAGGCGAACGTCGCCGAGGTCGGGCAGACCGTATCGATCGTCGAGTGCGCCCCGCGCTCGAAGCTGAAGCGCTGGGAGCTGATGGCGGCCGGTGCGGAAGGGGCGGCCGAATGATCCAGATGCAAACCAATCTCGCCGTGGCGGACAATTCCGGCGCCCGCCGCGTCCAATGCATCAAGGTGCTCGGCGGGGCGGGGCGGCGCTATGCCAGCGTCGGCGATACCATCGTTGTGTCGATCAAAGAAGCGATCCCCAAAGGCCGGGTCAAAAAGGGGGACGTCCGCCGCGCAGTCGTCGTGCGCGTCGCCAAGGACATCAAGCGCCCCGACGGTTCGGCGATCCGGTTCGATACGAACGCCGCCGTCCTGATCAACAATAATGGCGAGCCGCTTGGCACACGGATCTTCGGCCCGGTGCCGCGCGAGCTGCGCGCGAAGAACCATATGAAGATCATCTCGCTGGCGCCGGAGGTGCTCTAGCCATGGCCGCGAAGATCAAGACAGGCGACCGGGTGATCGTTCTCACCGGCCGCGACAAGGGGAAGACCGGACAAGTGCTGCGCATGGCCGAGGGCGGCGTCCGGGTGGTTGTCCAGGGTGTGAACGTGGTCAAGCGCCACAGAAAGCCCAGCCAGTTGGACCCCCAGGGCGGCATCCAGACGTTCGAGGCGCCGATCGCGGTGTCGAACGTGGCGCATCTCGATCCGCGCGACGGCAAGCCGACGCGCGTTGGGTTTAAGACAGACGAGCATGGTCGGAAATTCCGCTATGCCAAACGGTCGGGCGAGGCGATTGCAAATGGCTAGGCAGGACGCATACGAGCCGCGGCTCAAGGCGAAGTATCGCGAAACGATCCGCGAGACGATGAAAGAGAAGTTCGGCTATACGAACGAGATGCAGGTGCCGAAGCTCGACAAGGTCGTGATCAATATGGGCGTCGGCGAAGCGGTGGCCGACTCCAAGAAGATCAAGCAGGCGCTTGC
>CAYYNG010000360.1:0-2766 GCA_964472435.1 uncultured Hyphomonadaceae bacterium
CGTCCGATTGCGCTCAGCCTCAGAAGCGCCATACACTCCAGCATAGTCGCCCTTAGTTTTCGGAGCGGGCCAACATGTCCCTTATCGAGCGAGCCCTCGTCGCTATTGCGGTCGCATTAGGATCGGCGTCCGTCGCGCAATCCCAGCCGCCCTCGCTGTCCGAGACGCCGAGCGTCGATCCGCAAGTGGCGCCTGGGACGTTTTCGGCCCTTTCGCGACGGCTCATGCCGGCGGTGGTTAATATTTCGACCAGCCAAACGATCGCGCCGCGCGGCGGTTTGCCGGAGTTTCCAGACGGATCTCCCCTCGAACGGTTCAATGAATTCTTCGGCCGCGACGGGGACGGGTTTCGCCGCGAGGGCTCCCTCGGCTCTGGGTTTGTGATTTCGCCGGACGGGATCATCGTCACAAACAACCACGTCATTGAAGGCGCCGACGAAATCGAAGCGACGTTCGCCAATGGCGAGACGTTGCGCGCCCGCCTTCTCGGGCGGGATTCCGATACCGATCTCGCCGTTTTGCAGGTCGATTACGCCGACCCGCTGCCTTATGTCGATTTCGCCGACAGCGACGCGGCGGAAGTCGGCGATTGGGTGATCGCGATCGGCAATCCCTTCGGCTTCGGCGGATCGGTGTCCCAGGGCATCATTTCCGCCGTCGGCCGGGACATTCAGGCTGGCCGATATGACGACTTCATTCAGACCGACGCGGCGATCAATCGTGGCAACTCCGGCGGCCCGCTCTTCAATCTCGGCGGCGAGGTCCTCGGCGTAAACACCGCGATCATTTCGCCGACCGGCGGCTCCGTCGGCATCGGGTTCTCCATCCCGGCCAACCTGGCGAGCCG
Organism: uncultured Hyphomonadaceae bacterium; assembly: GCA_964472435.1. Taxonomy (GTDB): domain Bacteria; phylum Pseudomonadota; class Alphaproteobacteria; order Caulobacterales; family Hyphomonadaceae; genus CAYYNG01. The sequence continues at coordinate 848 of CAYYNG010000360.1, forward strand.
GATCGTCGACCAAATCCTGGAATACGGCGCGCCGCGGCGCGGATGGCTCGGGGTCAACGTCCAAGGCGTCGACGGCGGGCTGGCCGCCGCCTACGGCCTCGCAAGCGATGAGGGCGTCATCGTCACGCACATCGCCGAAGATGGGCCCGCCGAGGCGGCGGGGCTCGAGATCGGGGATTTGTTGCTCACCTTCAACGGCTCGCAGATCGAAGATACGAAGAGTCTCACCCGGATCGTGGCGGATACGGAGATCGGCCGGCGCGTGACCGTGGACTATGTGCGGGACGGCCGGCGCAGCACCGCACGCGTGACCCTCGGCGAGCTCGAAAGCGCAGACGTCGACGAGGACGCGCAGCGCGATCCCATCCCGCAGTCCGCTTTGACGAACAACCCGCTCGGCGTCGAGTTCGCAACGGTTACCCAGCAGGCGCGCCGGCGGTTCGGCATTGAAAGCGATGTTGAAGGCGTTTTGGTGAACAATGTCGCGCCGAACGGCCCGTCGGCGGGCAAATTGCGCCGGGGCGATGTGATCGTCGAAATGTTCTTCGAGCCGGTCTCGGGTCCCGCAGATGCATTGGAGGCGCTTGACGCGGCCCGGGGCGAGAACGCGCCAATGCTGTTGCGCGTCCATCGTCGGGGGCTCGAGGTCTTTTACTCCATCGAACTCGATTTCACGTCCTGATCTCGGTGTCGGCGTAGCCCTGGAAATAGAGAGCAGACCTAAGGTCGCCAAAGTCAATGGCGGCGTCCGCGGCGGCTGCGACGACTGGTTTGGCGCGAAAGGCGACGCCTAAACCAGCCGCTTCAATCATCGCCAGATCGTTGGCGCCGTCGCCCATGGCCAGGGCGTCGCGAGGTGCGAGCCCCAGGGACGCGGCGGTCTCTTCAAGCGCGGCGCGCTTGGCGTCACGCCCAAGGATCGGTCGGGCCACCTGGCCAGTCAGCGTCGCACCATCGTCTAGCAGGCGGTTCGCCCGTTCCTCATGGAAGCCCGCGGCTTCGGCGACCCGGCTCGTGAAAAATGTAAATCCGCCCGAGACCAAGAGACACCGGGCGCCGTTGTCCGTCATCGTGGCGGTAAGGGCGCGCGCACCGGGCGTCAGCGAGATCCGGTCGCGATAACACGCCTCGAGCGCCGACAGGTCGAGCCCCCTCAGGCGGCGCACCCGTTCCGTCAAAGCGCGTTCAAAATCAAGCTCGCCCCGCATCGCCCGTTCGGTGATCGCGGAAATCTCTTCTTTAAGGCCCGCATAATCGGCCAATTCGTCGAGGCATTCTTGCTCTATGACGGTCGAATCCATGTCGCAGACCAGAAGGCGCTTGCGCCGGTTGGCTCGGGGGACGACGGCCCAATCGCAACCAGCCGGGGAACGGTTGCGCAGGGCCGCCCGGATCGTCGCCGCCAAGGTCTCGGGACCCTCGAGATAGAGCTCTAAGGCGCGTTCGCCGAGCCGACGGCGAGGCGACGTCCCGGCGCCTGCAGCGGCGAGCGCGGTATCCGCCGCCTGCTCGAGCGTCGCCTCCGCCGACGGCCCCGCAACGGCTGCGATCACAACCGCCCATTCTCCTGATGCGGACATTCCGCCTCCCTTTTCCTCTTCGCATCGACGCGATACGGCTGACCCAATGCATCCCGCCATTCTCATCCACGGTCCCACCGCCAGCGGCAAGACCGGTCTCGCGGTCGCGCTGGCCGAGCGCCTGGGCGGGGAGATCATCAACGCCGACGCCATGCAGGTCTATTCCGGCCTGCGGGTTCTGACCGCCCGCCCTTCCGATGACGAGCTTGCCTCGGCGCCCCACCACTTGTTCGGGCATGTCGACCCCGGCGAGCGCTATTCGACGGGTCGCTGGCTGGAGGACGCCGTCAAACACCTCGAAGCGGTTCGAAAGCGAGGCAAGCGCGCGATCATCATCGG